>JACCSN010000374.1 GCA_013812985.1 Hyphomicrobiales bacterium
TGCCATCGTAGCCGTTGTGGTAAATGTGACCGTCCTTGCCGGTGTAGAAGACGTAATTCCAATCGTTGTAGACGACGGCGTTTGGCTGATACGCATAGTCCGCGGTCTGGTCGTCCCAGCCCTGCCAGCTGCCCCACTGCTGCCCGTCGTAAACGGCGTAGTAGCCCTTGCCGTCCTGACCGGTGGCGTACTCGTAAATGGCGGTCTGGTAGGGTAGGGCGTAGGGGGCAGCATCGTACTGGTAGGCGTCACCGCCGACCAAGCCGCCGCCGGAAAAGGCCGCGTCTTGAGCGACCGCGGGGCGAAGACCGAGCATTGCCGCGACCAAGAGCATAGTGCCAAGGCTCACGATAGCCGAGCGTCTCATGGGACTCTCCTCTTCAATCGAGCGAAGCCGAACACCGATGATCAGCTGTTCCGCCATCGCCGCGTCGCACCAGGGCGAGACGGCAGGGCAACTCGCACCGGCACGGTCTCCCGCACCAGGCACGCGTCGCCACCGTTTCCATGCTAGCGACCGGGCAGCGGCGGCGCATCGGCAGGATTGCCTATTTCCGTCTGGCGAGGTGCGCGAGCAGCGATAGGTAGGATTGCCTATTGGCGGGGAGCGTCGTGCCTTAGCCGAGATGGTGGCGGACGGCGTAGGTTGCCGCCGCCGTCCGCGATTCGACGCCGAGCCGGCTGAGGATGGCGGCGACGTGGTGGGAGGCGGTGCGCGGGCTGATCGACAGCCGATCCGCGATCTCGCGATCGGAGCGTCCCTCGACGATCAGGCGCAGCACCTCCACCTCGCGCGGGCTCAGCTTCTCGCCGGGGGGTGTCGTCGGCGGGGGAGCGGGCGCCGCGGCCAATCCCACCGTCAAGGCATCGGCGATCGCCTCGTCCAGCGGGCAGGTGCGGCCCTCCTGCCATGCCGCCGCGAACGCCGCCTCGCCCAGCGCCGCGCGGGCAGCCTCGGTGTCGCGCGCAAACTCGGCGCGCTCGTTCGGCTCCAACGTCAGCGCGATTGCCTCGGCGAGGGCTTCCGCGGCGCCGAGGAGGCGGGCGGCCCGCACTGGCTCTCCCCACGCCCCGGCGATGCCCGCCAGGCCACCGAGGGCCCAGACGATGCCCCACCGAATCCCCAAATCCTGCTGCAGCGCCAGCGCCTCTCGGCAGAGCGCCGCCGCCCGCGGCAGGTTGCCTTGGGCGCGGGCGACGGCGCCGAGGTTGGTGAGGGCGGCGGCGGCGGTTCCCGCGTCTCCCAGGGTTCGCCAGACGACCAGTGCCTCGTCGTAGTAGGCGAGGGCGCGATCGTGGTCGCCCTGGTAGCGGGCCGCTTCGCCGAGGGCGAGGAGCGCGCGACCCACGCCACGGGCATACCCCAGTTCACGGGCCAACGCCAGCGCCTCCGCGCCGCGTGCCTCCGCCCCCTCCCGATCGCCGCGGTTAATTGCCAGCACCGCGAGTGAGCAGAGCGCGCCGACGACGCCGACTCCGTCCCCATGATCGCGCGCCAGCGCCAGCGACTGCTCGGTCAGCGCCTCCGCCCGCGCGTAGTCGCCGCGCTCCCAGGCCAGCCGCCCGGCGGTGGCCAGCCCCTTGGTGTGGGCCGCTGGCGATGCCGGTTCGCTGGCGGCCAACGCCCGCTCTAGCCATTCGTACCCCTCGACCACGTGGCTGCGGTTGCGCCAGAACCGGTGCAGCGATCCGGCCAGGCGCAGCGCGGTCTCGGCGTCTCCCCGCTCGCAGAGCCAGGCGAGCGCGGCGCGCAGGTTGTCCAACTCCGCCTCGAGGCGGTCGAGCCAGGCCGTCTGCTCAGGCCCGACGAACGCGGGCTCGGCTCGTTCCGCGAGCTGGAGGTAGTAGGCGGCGTGGGCGTCGCGCATCGCGGTCGCCTCGCCACAGGCGTGCAGTTGCTCCAGTCCATACTCCCGGATCGTCTCCAGCATCGCAAAGCGCGGTTCCCCCTCACTCCCGGCGGCGGCACCCGGCCCCTCCGCTAGCCGCAGCAGGCTCGTGTCGACCAAGGCCCCGATACCGTCGACGACCGCGATCTCCAGGTCCGGCTGGCAGACCGCCTCCGCCGCCGCCAGCGGGCAGCCGCCGACGAAGACCGCCAGCCGCCGGAAGACCGCCTGCTCCTCGGGACGCAGCAGCTCGTGGCTCCAGGTGATCGCATCGCGCATCGTCCGCAACCGGGCGGGCGTGTCGCGCGGTCCCCCGGTCAGCAACGGCAGCCGCCGCTCGAGGCGCGCCAGGAGCGCGACCGGCGGCAGGTGGCCGACACGGGAGGCGGCCAGCTCGATCGCCAGCGGCAGTCCATCGAGGCGAGCGCAGATCGCGGCGACCGCCGGTGCATTCGTGTCGGTGAGCACGAAGTCGGACGCGGCCGCATTGGCCCGCTCGGCGAAGAGCGCCACCGCCGGCGACAACGCCAGGGGCGCGACCGGGACCACCCGCTCACCGGAGAGGCGCAGCCGGGCACGGCTGGTGACAAGGACGGCCAGGTCGGGGCAGGCAATCAGGAGGTCACTCACCACCGGCGCCGCGGCGAGCAGATGCTCGAAGTTGTCGAGCACCAGCAGCACCTCACGGCCGGCCAGCAACCGCTGCAGCCGCGCGGCCAGCGACGACTCGTCGGGCTGCGTGAGCCCCAGCCGGCGGGCGATCGTCGGCAGGACGAGGTCGGCGGTGGCGAGGGAGGCGAGTGGCACGAAGACGACCCCATCGGCCACTTCCGGCGCTACCCGGCGCGCGAACTCGATGGCGAGGCGGGTCTTGCCGACACCGCCGGGTCCGGTCAGGGTGAGCAGGCGCCCGCCCGGCGTCCCCGCGCGATCGCGCCAGAGCGCCCGTAGGGAGGCCAGTTCCTGGTCGCGCCCGAGGAGGGCGGTGAGCACCCCTGGCAGCGGCACCAGCTCGGGCTGCGGCGCGGGCAGCGGCGTCAGCGGCGCCGATGAGGCGTCATCGATCGGGTCGCGCGATATCCGGGGCATCGTCTGGCCCCTCCGTCTGCGGCCGGAACTCGGAGCGATCATGGCGCTGCGCAGGCGGAATGTCAACCGGCGCTGGGTCAAGTCCTGGAAGCGGGTCCGCGGCTCGGCGAGGATCTCGACGACGTTCTGGATCGGACCGCTTGGCACCGGGATTCAACGCTGATCCAGGACCCCGTGGCCAGCTTCAGCCGCTCCCGCGCCCTCGGCGGCCGGTCGCGCTGCCCCAGGAC
>JACCSN010000384.1 GCA_013812985.1 Hyphomicrobiales bacterium
GGGGCCAACCTGCCGCGCCCACGGCCGGACACCGCCACCGTGGAGGATTGGCTCGATGGCCGCAGCCTGAAGCAGTTCGGCCCCGACCAGCATGCCTGGGTGCAGAACCCGCTGCCGGAGATTGTCCACGACGCCAAGCAGCAGCGGTGCCTGGCCGAAGGCATATATTTCGAGGCGCGCGGCGAGCCGGAGCTCGGCCAGGCGGCGGTGGCGCAGGTGATCCTGAACCGCGTTCGCGCCCCTGCCTACCCGGACACGATCTGCGGCGTCGTCTACCAGAACATGAGCTGGCGCAATCGCTGCCAGTTCTCCTTCGCCTGCGACGGGATCAGCAACCAAGTTCTCTCGCGCCCCGCCTGGCGGAGCGCGGTGCGCATCGCCCGGCAGGTGACCGACGGCGACATCTGGCTGGAGGACGTCGGCGATTCGACGCATTATTACGCCGATTACGTGAGCCCCGGCTGGGCCAAGCGAATGAAGAAGGTCGATAAGATCGGCGCCCACATCTTCTACCGGACGAAAAATGGCGGCTGGTCCTGAGCGCATCCGCTTGCCGTGCATCAGGAAGCGAGCCATTCGGCCGCTGCGACGTCAGGCACATCAGGGGCCGGCGAGGTCTTTTTAGCCGCGCTCGGCGACCCTGACAGAAAGCGGCTCTATTTCCGCTTGACCGTGGTCGTCGCCCATCCCGACGACGAGACGATCGGCTGCGGATCGCTGCTCGCCCGTTCCAATGACGTGACGGTGATGCACGTCACCGACGGCGCGCCGCGCAACCTCCTGGACGCGCAGGCCCTCGGCTTCGGCAGCGCCGAGGCTTATGCGCAGGCGCGGCGGGGCGAGCTCGAAGCGGCCATGGCGCTCGCCGGCCTGCCGGCGGACCGACTCATCTGGCTCGGCTGGTCGGACCAGGAGGCGAGCCTCCATCTTGTGGACATCGCGCACGATTTGTCGCGCCGCCTCTCCGGGACGGATATCGTGCTCACGCACGCATACGAAGGCGGGCATCCGGACCATGACGCCACGGCGTTCGCGACCCATGCCGCCGCCGCGCTGCTGCGCTCCCGTGGGGAACCGCCGCCGGAGATCATCGAGTTCCCGCTCTACCGGGCTGGGCCCGAGGGCTGGATTGCCCAAAGCTTTTCGTCGGAACCGCGAGCGGGCGAGCTCGCTTTTGAGCTGTTGACCGACGAGCGAGCTTTGAAGGAGGCCATGTTCAACGTCCACGCCTCGCAGCGCCAAGTCCTTTCCCGTTTCTCCATCAGCCCCGAACGGTTCCGGGTGGCGCCGCGCTACGATTTCAGCAGCCTGCCCAACGGCGGCGACCTCCTCTACGAACTCATGGAATGGGGGATGCCCGGCGCGCGCTGGCTGGAGTTCACACGCGCAGCGCTGGCCGAGCTTCGCCTTGCAACAACCCCATGAGCCTTACTGTCCTCAGCGTCGCGTTTCCCTTCGCCCCGGTCGGCCGCGACGCGGTCGGCGGCAGCGAGCAGGTTCTGACCCATCTTGACGGGGCCCTCGCCAGAGCCGGCCATCATAACGTGGTTGTCGCCTGCGAGGGTTCGACCACGGCGGGCACGCTGGTTCCGGTGCCGCGCGCCAAAGGCGTTCTGGACAATCGCGCCAAGCGACGGGCGCAGGAGCGCCACCGCAAGGCGATCGTCGAGGCGCTGGATCGCTGGCCCATCGACCTGATCCACATGCACGCTTTCGATTTTCACGCGTATCTGCCGCCGGCCGGCGTGCCGCTTCTCGCCACCGTGCACCTGCCGCCCGAATGGTATCCGAAAGGAACTTTGGAGCCGAGCCGGCCGGATACCTGGCTGCATTGCGTGTCGTGGGCGTCCCATAAAGCATGCCCGCCAAGCCCCGCGCTTCTCGATCCGATCGAAAACGGCGTGCCGATCGAGGAGCTGGCGGCGGCCCGTCACCGGAAACGCAACTTCGCCGTCTTCCTCGGCCGCATTTGCCGCGAGAAGGGCGTCACGATCGCCATCGAAGCAGCGAAGCTCATCGACGTTCCCCTGTTCGTGGCCGGCGAAGTCGCGCGCTACAAGGCGCATCAGAGTTATTTCGCCGAGGAAGTACTGCCTGCTTTGGACAGCAAGCGACGCTTCATCGGGCCGATCGGGTTCGAGCGAAAACGGCGGCTCCTCTCCGCCGCCCGCTGCCTGCTCGTCCCGTCGCTCGCCCCGGAAACCAGCTCGCTGGTGGCGCGCGAAGCGCTCGCCTGCGGCACGCCGGTCATCGCCTTCCCGAACGGCGCGCTTGCCGAGACGATCGAGCACGGGCGCACTGGGTTCCTGGTCGAGAGCATCGAGGAAATGGCTGACGCCATCGCCGCCGCCGACAGCATCGATCCGGAAATCTGCCGAGCGGTGGCGCGCGAGCGCTTCTCGCTTGAAACAATGGTCGACCGCTATTTCGACCTTTATCATCGGCTCGCCGGCTTGAAGCAGAAGGAACGGCTCGCCGCCACCGCATGACCGGTGTCTCGGCCGAGATCATCGAGAGCAGCGATGCGCTAGCGGCCCTCGAGCCTGGCTGGTGGAGCCTCTGGCGTCGCTCTTCGACCGCCCTGCCCTTCCAGTCGCCGGCCTGGCTCATTCCCTGGTGGCGGCATTTCGCGCCGGGCGCGCTGTTCACCCTTGCTGCCTGGAAAACGGGTCGGCTTGTCGGGCTCGCGCCCTTCTATGTCGAGGACGGACCGCTTGGCCGACGGTTGCTACCGATCGGCATCTCGCTCAGCGATCATCTCGACGTTTTGGCGGACCGTGACTGCGCGGAGGAGGCGATGGACGCCCTTGTCGCCGCAGCTATGTCACGAGACGACGCCTGGGACCTTTGGGAACTGGAAGAGCTGCTTCCGGACGCGCTGGCCATGAGCCTTACTTTCCCGGCCGGCTATGTCGATGACATTGCCCAGCAAAGCCCGTGCCCGGTGCTCATGATCCCTGACGGCGTCGCGAGCTACCCGGCGATCCTGTCGCAAAAGAAACGCCGCAACATCAATCTGGCGCGCAACCGGTGCGCCAGACGGGGAACGGTTTCGATCGAGCGCGCGCAAGGCGATGAAGCACTGGATGCCCTCGAACACCTCTTCCGGCTTCACGCGGCCCGCTGGGCGTTGCGCGGTGAAGCCGGGGTGCTAGCGCCCCACCAGGTGCGGTCGTTCCAGCGCGACGCCGTCCCAGGCCTGGAAGCCGCAGGGCTGCTGCGGATTCACACGCTCGCGATCGGAGACCGTGTTGTCGCCGTCTACTATGCTTTGTCCCAAAACAGCCGGTTTTCCGTTTACCTGACCGGCTTCGACCCCGACTTCGATTTCGAAAGCCCCGGCGTGGTTCTTCTGGCGCACGTGATCGGCGAGGCGGTCGCGGAAGGCTGCCGCGAGATTGATTTCCTGCGCGGCCAGGAGCCTTACAAATACGAGTGGGGCGCGGTCGACCGCTGGAACCTGAAGCGCTCGATCTGGCGCGCCGGGAATGCATGATCCAATGCCGGGTTGGCTGGCCGATGCGCCCTTGGAGCTACGGGAAACCCTTGCGCGGGCCGCCGCCGGGATGCCCGGCAACGTCGCCTTGATGCACCTGTTCATGCATGCGGCTACATCGGATGAAGCGGAGACCGTGCTGGGCGCTGCGGCGCGACGGCTGCGGAGCGCCGGCGATGACCCGGGCGCCGTGCGCCTCGTGGCTCTCCTGGAACTCCTTCGAGCCAACCCGCAGGGGGCCGGCGTGGTCCGCTCCGTGCTGAGCGGCCTTGACCACGGTCGAGGGACGGACGGGCACGAAGACGGGCTTGCCTATTGGGCGGCCGCATTCGACCGCGCCGCTCGCCAGAATCCGGAGGCAAGCGTTGCCCTTTACGCGCTCGGCAACGCCGACCTGCTCGCGTCGGCGACGGGGGAAATCGTGGACCGCCTCACTGATTGGGGCCTCATCGCGCCGGAAGCCGAATGCCTCGACATCGGCTGCGGGATCGGCCGCTTCGAAGGAGCGCTTGCGGGGCGCCTGCGAAGGATCGTCGGCATCGACATTTCAGGGGCCATGGTGGACGCCGCGCTGCGTCGCACCGCGGGGCTACCGAACGTGGAGTTCCATCAAGTTACCGGCCGCGATCTCTCCGGCTTCACGGAACGGAGCTTCGACCTTGTGCTGGCCGTCGATGTTTTCCCCTACTTGGTCAAATCCGGTCAGAGCCTGGCCGATCGGATGCTCTCCGAGATGGCGCGCGTGCTGCGGCCCGGCGGACGGACGGTTATCCTGAACTTCTCCTACCGCGGCGATTTGGAAGCGGACAGAGCCGATCTTCTGGCCTTCGCGGATCGCTCCGGGCTCAAGGTCGTGCGGAACGGCACGGCGGACTTTCGCTTCTGGGACGGTGTGACCTTTGCGATCCAGAAGCCATGAACGCGACCTGCGCGGGCCTCACGATCATGGCTCGATATAGCCCTTGGTCTTCAATTCCAGCACGAAGCGTCGCGGATCCTGGCTGAATAC
>JACCSN010000385.1 GCA_013812985.1 Hyphomicrobiales bacterium
CCTTCTGTCACTTCGAACTGGCCTTGCAGATTGGCGTTCGAATCACCGCCAACCCAGACCTGGAATGTCCCTGGCTCAACGACGTAGGTCCCGTCGGGCAAATGGAAGCCGAGATTGCTTGCGGGAATCCTGAAGGATGCAACCCGGCTCTCGCCCGGTGCTAGCGATATTTTCTGAAAGCCTTTCAGTTGACGCAGCGGCCGGCTGCGGCTCGCCACCGGATCGCGGACATAGAGCTGCACAACCTCCTGCCCTAGGCGATCTCCGGTATTCGCGACGCTCACTCGAACCTCAAGGTCGTCAGACGCCTTCAAGTTCGGCGTGACGATCTCAAGGTCGGAAAAGGCGAATTCGGTATAGCTCAGGCCGAAGCCGAACGGGAATTGGGGGCTGATCTCCGCGTCGACATATTTGAGCGAGAACCGGTTTCCCGCCTCGGTCGGCCGGCCGGTCGGCAGCCGGTCGTAATGGATGGGGACCTGGCCCACGGTTCGCGGCCAGGTGTGCGGCAGCTTGCCGCTCGGGCTCACGTCGCCGAACAGCACGTCCGCCAAGGCCAAACCCCCCTCCGTGCCGGGGTACCATGCCATCAGAATGGCTGGCGCCTCGTCCAAAAGCCTGCCGATCTCGAGCGGTCGGCCACCGAGAAGAACCAGCACGACCGGCGTCCCGGTCGCCGCCAGCGCTTCAACAAACTCGTATTGCCGGCCGGGGAGCGTCAGGTGGGCGCGCGAGCCGCCTTCGCCGGTCATGTCGCGCGGCTCGCCCATGATGGCGACGACCACGTCGGCCTCGCGCGCGGCCTCCACCGCTTGACCGAGCCCCGATGCGCCATCGCAATAGAGGTCTTCGCAGCCGATCGTGTACGAGACGGAGGCGCCGTTTTGCCGCGCGCGTTGGCTGATGCCGTCGAAAAGCGTGACCGTGTCCTCCATGACGGCCCTCGCCTCGTGCGGCCCGTTCAGGTCGCGCGGGCTCATCGCCAGCGGGCCGATCACCGCGATCTTGGCGGTCGCTTCCGTGATCGGCAGCACGCCGCCGCGGTTCTGCAGGAGCACAAGCGATTCCGCCGCCATTTGGCGGGCGAGCCGCTTGGCTTCCGGCAACGGCTCGATCGGCCCCACGTTGGTGGCCTGCGGCTTGCGCCCGTCGAACAGGCCGCGCTCGAACTTGACCGTGAGCACGCGCCGCACCGCATCGTCGATGGCCTCGATCGGGACTCGCCCGGCCGCGACCTCGCCGGGGAGATACTTGCGATAGAGGCCGCCGACCATCTCCATGTCGACGCCGGAAAGGAAGGCTTTCCGCACCGCTTCCGCCGGGTTGCCCGCCACGCCGTGGTTCATGAGCTCCCCGGCGCCGTTGTAGTCGGAGAGGACGAAGCCCTCGAAGCCCAGCTCGCCGCGCAGGAGGTCCTTCAGGATGGCAGGATTGCCGGCGACCGGCAGCCCGTCCAGGTCGGTATAGGCGATCATCATGGCCTCCGCGCCCGCCTCGACCGCGGCGCGGAACGGCGGCAGGTAGATGTCGCGAAGCTCCGCCGGCGGGATGTAGGCCGCGTCGTAATCGCGCCCGCCGACCGCCGCGCCGTAGCCGATGAAGTGCTTCGCCGTCGTGGCCAGGCCGCCGGCGCGGAAGCCGCGGACGCGCGCCGCGGTAAAGACGCTCGCCAGGAACGGATCCTCGCCGGCCCCCTCCACGATGCGCCCCCAGCGCACGTCGCGCGACACGTCGGCCATCGGCCCAAAAGTCCAGTCGACGCCGGCCGAGACCGCTTCGCGCGCCGACCATTTCGCGCCGAGATAGGCAAGCGCCGGATTGAAGGTCGCCGCCTCGGCGAGCGGGATCGGGAACAGCGTCTGGTAGCCGTGCACCACGTCCAGCGCGATCAGCAGCGGGATTTTCAGCCGCGATTCCCGCTCCAGCTTGCGGATCGCGGCGATCTCGTCGGGCATGCCGAAATTCATCACGGCGCCGACACGGCCCTGGCGGACGAGGTCAGGGTCGAACTCGTCGCCGGCGGACAGCAATGTCAGCTGGCCGATCTTCTCGTCGAGCGTCATCCGCGCCAGCAGAGCTTCGACGCGCGGATCGGGAGGGGTTGAATCGGCGACCGCGATTTGCGGCAGGATGGCGGTTGCGACAAGGAAGCTAAGGGCGAGAACGTAGACCGCCGCTCGGACCCCCTTCACGCGGCTTCCCCGGCCACCTCTTCGAGCACGACCTGCCCGGCCTGCATGCGCCACATGCGGTCGAACAGGCCGCCGCGCCGCCGGAGCTCCGCCATCGTCCCGTCCTCGACGACGCGCCCGCCATGCAGGACGATGATCCGCTCGAACGCGGACAGCGTCGACAGCCGGTGCGCGACGGCGATCACCGTGCGGCCGCGCATATGCTGGATGAGGGCGCGCTGGATCTCCATTTCCGATTCGGTGTCGAGCGCCGACGTGGCTTCGTCCAGGATGACGATCGGCGCCTGCTTCAGAAAGGCTCGGGCGATGCCGATGCGCTGCCGCTGGCCGCCGGAAAGCTTGGTGCCGCGTTCACCGACGACCGTGTCGTAGCCTTGCGGAAAGCGCCGCACGAACCCGTCGCAATGCGCCGCCCGCGCCGCCGCGAACACGTCGGCGTCGCTCGCCTCCGGGCGGGCGAAGCGGATGTTCTCCATGATCGTGCGATGGAACAGCGTAATCTCTTGAGGCACCACCGCCAATGCCGACCTGAGGCTGTCCTGCGAGATGGCGGTAACCGGCTCGCCGTCGATCAGGATGGCGCCCTTCTGCACGTCGTAGAGCCGCTGGAGAAGGTTGATGAGCGTCGATTTGCCCGCCCCCGAAGCGCCGACGATGCCGACTTTCTGCCCAGCCGGGATGGCGATGTCTATGTCGTGGACGGCGTCGCGGCCTTCGCTGTAGGCGAAGCTCACGTTCCTGAAGGCCACGGAACCGCCGGGCGCGGTGAGCGCCGGGGCGCCAAGCGCGTCGCAGACGGTTCGCGGCTGGCCGATGACGCGCAGGGTTTCCTCGATATAGCCGAACTGCTGCACGAGATCGACGAGCGACAGCGCGGTGTCCCGCGATCCGTGCAGCATCCTGAACGTGAGCGCGCTGACGACCACCACGTCGCCGGGCGTGATCCGGCCGGCGCTCCACAGATGCACGCACCAGGCCAACACCGAACCGGCGATGATCCAGAAGGCCAGATCGTGGAGAATGCGAGCTTTTTCCGTATGCATCCAGCTTGCCCGCTGGGCTGAGGCTTCGACCTGGAAATGGCCGCTCAGGCGGCTCCGCTCTCGGATGCGCGCCGAGAAGGCCTTCACCGCCCACATATTGGCGATGGAATCGATAAGGTCGCCGCCGGCGGCGTTGGCGTGCCCCGCATAGGCGCGATGCAGCGGGCGGCCGCGCTCCCCGAACCGGATAAGCCCAACCATTACCAATGCCACGGATCCCGCCAAAGCGGCGGTCAGCCGCCAGTCGACCGTGGCGAAGATGATGAGCGCGCCGACGAAGTCGATACAGGGGGGCAGAATGCGCCAGACGATCGTGTTGATGAGGGCGCCGAAATTGCCGGCGGTGGACGTGATCCGCTGCCCCAGCGATCCCGCCAGGTTCTCGGCAAAATAGCGCATCGGCTGGCCGCTCAGATAGTTGAACAGGTCCACCCGGACATCGACGCCTATGGCTACCGTCGTCCGGCAGCCAAGCCAGCCGCTCAAGCGCCACAGCACGCTTTCGGCGGCGATCAGGGTTATGAACAAAGACAAGGCGGTCCAGGCGGCGGCGCTGTCGCCGGAGCCCGCCATGGCGTCCACGAGAAGCTTCATCACGTATTGCACAGCCACCGCGCAGGACGCCGCGCCGACCACCATCACTCCCAGCGCGGCGAAACTCGGCTTTCTGAGCCGAAGGTAATGACGCACGAAAGGGCCCGGGCCGCTTAAATACGGCGGCGCGAACTTCGCGGTCTCGATCTGCGGGACGCTTGGCGGTCTCAACATGAGCGATATTCCAGGTTTTCCTCGCCGGTCCCAAAAAACGGCAACGGCAGACAAGCTGCGCCTCCCGTCGATCCGGTGACCGGCTTATACGCGAGCGATCTCAACCCTGCGACAGTCCAAGTTCCACGCCAACATTCGAGCCTGCGCCCGTTTCAGCCGGAGCCACGCCTACGGGCGATGCAGACGCGCTGGTCCGCCGAAGCCGCTTCACCTCGTCCGCGACCAGGACGGCGAGGCAGAGCGCCACGGCCCAGTTGTAGACCGAGCCGACCGTGAATTGCGTCCAGGCCGACTTGCCGAACTGGGCGATGACGAAGGGCACGGGGACGATGAGGAGGACGGCGACGAGCCGCATCCCGTTCAGGTCCCAGCGGCTGAGCAGGACCGGGATCAGGAACAGCGTATAATGGATCCAGGCGATCGGGGAAGCGAGCAACGCCACGACCAGCGCAAGCGCGCTCGCCCGCATGGGATCGGGCCGGAAACGGAGCGCCCAGATGGCCGAGGCGCCAAGCAGGGCGAGGCTCAACGCAATCCCCAGTGTCGCAACGCCGGCGCGCGACGCCAATCCGGTCAGCGACACATTGGTGAGGAAGAAGGCCCGCTCCTCGTCGGAGGCCAGCAGTTCCAGCCATTGCCGGTACACCTCCGGGCCGAAAAAGACGAGCGGGATCGCGCTGATCACCGCCGCGGTGGCGATTGCCGTGACGCTCGGGACATAGTGGCGCGACAGGAGCAGGAGGACCGGCCAGACCGCGAAATTCGGCTTCATAGCCACGACCGCGCCGATTAGAATGCCCGCCCAGACATTCGAGCCGCGCTCCAGAAGCAGCCAGGCCGCGACCCCGGCAAGCACAAGCGGAATGTAGATCTGACCGAGGATCAACGTGTCCCAAAAACCGGATAATGCGAAAGCCCAGAGCGCCAGGATCAAGAGCGGCGGCTGGCGGAACCGCTGCAAAAGCAGCAGCACCGTTACGACGTAGAGGACGATGGATATCCCATACCAGATCCGGAACATCAAATGCGGGTCGGCGACATCGAAGAGCTGAAACAGCAGAGCTGAAATCGGCGGATTCAGGTTGGGGTTCCACGCCTCGAAGCCCGGCAGGACGACATGAAACGTCAGCTGATAGACGCCGTACGGATCGAGCCCCTCCGCCGCGGCCCGGCCGGAGGCGACGAACGAGCCGAAATCCCAAAGCCAATCGCCGGGCATGGTCCGCAAGGCTTCCGCGGCGATCACCAGGATCGACAGCACGGCCAAGCCGTAGCCGGGTATTCTTACTGAGGCAGGCTCAGGCAAGCTCGTCATCCATTTCGATGTTCAAGACGGGAGCGATGGGATACGCCGGAAGGCCGGATTCCGGGGCAACATTTTGTCGCAGCGTCCACCGGGCCTTCGCGCGACGGCAACCCAACACCCCCCTCAGCCGTTCCAGCGCTGATCGAAATCCCCCTCGGTGTCCGCGCAAACAAGAATTCACTGTCATCAAGCGAACATATTGCCTAAGGCATAGAGCAGGCGGCAAACTGGGTGTTTCCTATCCCGTGGAACCGGGCGACCTGCCGATCATTGATCGTCGGGTTCGCAGCTGGACGGGCTATGGTGGCCCATTCTTAACCCGTCTGTGCTCCGGCCCGTTTCTTGCGAAGCCCGTCTAATTGCATTTCCCCGCCAAAGGACTAATTTGCGTGACACAGGTGAGCGTTAGTTCAGTTGCTTTTGAGCCGCGGCTGCGGCTCGTGCGGGCCGAAACGGTCGCCGAGATCGAAGCTCCCGTCAAACACACAGGCGAAGCTTCGCGTGTCCTCGGGCGGCCGCTGGTCGTCGACCTCGACGGCACTCTGGTCAGGTCCGACCTGTTGATCGAGACGGCGTTCTCGGAGCTCGGCGCTCGCCCGATGTCGATCTTCGACATGGCGGCCGCGCTTTTTCGCGGCAAGGCCGCGCTGAAGCACCGGCTCTCGGAGCCGGTCGATTTCGACCCAGCCACCCTGCCCTATGACGACGAGGTCCTCGCCTTCATCCAGCGGGCGCGGGCGGAAGGCCGGCCGGTTTACCTGGCGTCCGCGAGCAACCACCGCCTGGTCGGCGCGGTCGCCGCGCATCTCGGCCTTTTCACCGGCTGGTTCGCCTCCGACGAGACCAACAACCTGGCGGGCCACGCCAAGGCGGAACGCCTCGTCGAGCAATTCGGCGAGCGCGGCTTCGACTATATCGGCAATGGCGCCGCCGACCTCCCAGTCTGGGCGCTCACCTCCAAAGCGATCGCCATCCGGGCCCCGGCCAGGGTGGCGCGGCGGCTGACGCTGGTCAGCTCCGACATCGAGCACCTGACCTGCCAGCGGCCGTCCTGGCGCACATGGCTGAAACTGATCCGTGTCCACCAATACGCCAAGAACTCGCTCGTCTTCGTGCCGCTGCTCGCGGGGCACGCGTTCGAGGTGAGCTCAGCGATTCAGGCAATGCTCGCCTTTGTCGCATTTTCGCTCTGCGCTTCAGGCGTCTACATCCTCAATGACCTTATCGATCTGCAGGACGATCGCCGGCACCGGACCAAGTGCGAGCGGCCGCTGGCCAGCGGCGCCATACCACTCCATCATGGCATGCTCGCCGTGCCGCTCCTCCTGTTGTCGAGTCTGCTGGTCGCCGGCGCGGTGTCGCTGCCCTTCCTGGGCGTGCTCCTCGGCTATTTCGCCCTGACCACGGCTTATTCGCTCGTCCTGAAGCGCAAGATGATCCTGGACGTGGTCGCCTTGGCTTTGCTTTATACGACCAGGGTGATCGGCGGCGCCGTCGCGGTGCAGGTGGCCGTGTCGCATTGGCTGCTCGCGTTCTGTCTCTGTTTCTTCATGTCGCTTGCGCTCCTCAAGCGTTTCGTCGAGCTCACCGGCCGCGTCGACGCCCAGACGCCGGACACAAGCAGCCGGGATTACCGGGCCACCGACATCGGCATGGTCGCGGCGCTCGCCGCGGCGGCGGGGTTCAATGCCGTGACCGTTCTGGCGCTCTACATCTCGACGGACGCGGTCAGCCAGTATTATGCGCGGCCGGAGGTGTTGTGGCTCGTCTGCCCGGTTCTCATGTATTGGATCGCCCGCGCCATGATGCTGGCGCAGCGGCGGGCCATGCATGATGATCCGGTGGTGTTCGCGCTGAAGGATCGGGTAAGCCTGCTCACGATCGGCCTGGTTGGCGGTCTCGTCCTCGTAGCGATCTAGGCGTGCTTGGACCTCGTCCGGCGGATTCCGCCTAGCCGTCGATCTTCGGTCGCGTCTTTTGATACAGGGGCGAATGCTGGCCGGCGCGAGCCGACGCGACTCGTCACTCGCGCCGAAGCAGATTGCCGGAACGGAATTTCGCTTTGACGATATTAGTCCGCTATGTCCTGTTCGCGATCGTCTCGACGCTCGCGAACCTTCTCACGCAAGAGATGGTGGTCCAGAACGCCCCGACAGCGAAGTTGACGCTCTCGATCCTGGCAGGCACGGTCGTCGGCTTCGCCGTCAAGTATGTTCTCGACAAATACTGGATCTTCTACGACGCCTACACCACGCCTCGGAACGAGGCGAGAAAAGTGCTGCTCTATGGGCTTTTCAGCGTCGCCACGACCTGCATCTTCTGGGGGTTCGAGGTGACCTTCTGGATGGTCTTCAAGACCGATTTCGCCAAATATGCCGGCGCGGTCCTCGGGCTGGCCATCGGCTACGCCGCCAAATATTCCCTTGACCGCGCTTACGTTTTCCGGGAGCGGCGCGCGTGACCGAGCTTGCCGGCTGGGGCCGCTATCCGAAGCACGAATCGGAGCTGGTCGCCGCGAGGAGCGCGTCCGGAGCGCGATCCGTTCTGGCGGCGAACCAAGGCGTCGTCGCCCGCGGCATGGGCCGGGCGTATGGCGATGCGGCGATCGGCCACCGCGTCACTCTCGATATGCGCGGGCTCGACCGCATGAAGAGCTTCGATCCGGCGACCGGCCGCGTTGTCGTCGAGGCCGGCGTGCCGTTGTCGGCGATCCTCCACGCCTTTGCGCCGCGCGGCTTCTTTCCGCCCGTCGTGCCGGGGACGAAGTTCGTCACCGTCGGCGGGATGATCGCCGCCGACGTGCACGGCAAGAACCACCACCGC
>JACCSN010000400.1 GCA_013812985.1 Hyphomicrobiales bacterium
TCCCGGTTCGCCCCGACATCGGTCGCGATGACGACGCAGCCGCAACGCTGCGCCTCCAGGATGGTGAGCGGCAAACCCTCGAACCGCGAAGGCAGCAGGAGGATGTCGGCCGAAGCGTAAAGCTCGGTCAGGAGACCGCCGGCATAGACCGGCGCAAGACGCCGCACGGACGGCGGGAAGTCGGGCCCCTCTGCATCGTGATTGATGATCGCCTTCCCGACGACGGTGAACTCGAAGCGGCCGGAGCCGTCGAGTTCCTTGATGATCGCCTGAAGCCGGTCGAGGCCCTTCTGGTAGTCGAACCGCCCCAGGAACAGGATGCGGAGCGGGCGCTCGCGATCCGCAAGCTGGCGCGCCGAGCTGATCTCCAGAACCGCCTCACGCGCGAGCGGGTAACCCGGCCCGTTGGGGACCGCGATCAGCTTATCCGCCGGCACGCCCTGCCCATGCAGCCATGCCGCGAGATCGTTCGAGCAGCTCGCGATGAAGTCGTAGGCGTGCTCGAAGGCCAGCGTCGTATGCGGCGGGCCGTAGGGGCGGCCGTAGGGGCTCGTCTCGATGACGTGCTCGTGGGAGATCGTGACGACGCCGCGGCCGCGGATTTCCGCCATCGCCTCGTGCAGCGCGCTCGAATGCGCATTGATGAGCACATCGAGCCACGACACGAGCCCGACCAGATCGGCGCGGTCCTGCCTGTCCGGAGTCCATCCGCTGGTGCGAGCCCCGAGATAGGAGCGGCCGTCGAACCTGAACATGCCCGGGCTGATGAACCAGTTCAGCGAATCGAAGGCGGATTTGGTGAAATCGCTGACGACGATCGGGTTCTGACCGATCAGGAAGAGATGGGTCCGAAACCCTTCCCGGCGCAGTTCATGAGCGATTGCCGCGGCGACCTTCTCGACGCCGCCGAAATCGAAGAACGGAAGCGCGAAGCCGACATCCACGCCCGCGTCGGATTTCACGACCGGGTAGAGGGCGCCCCCATGGCCCGCGGTCGTCCGGGCGATGCCGGCGGCATCGCTATAGGGCGGCGGATATGTGTCCCGCCAGCGCCAGATCAGCCCGAGCGACGGCTGGTACGGGCTGTTCCGCAGCGTCCGCAGGAACGATCCGAGGCTGGGGACGGGGTCGGCCCAGGAACCGACCGGGGGTGCGTGCGCGGATGGGAGCACGATCTGCCGACGCAATGACAGATCCAGCGCACTGGCTGCCAAACCCTCGATCATGGCGGGTCCTTGCGGTTCCGCCAACATTGTCCGAACCATCCCGAGCGAAACGGCAACGAAAGCCGCCGGGAAAATGTCCTCGTCGTGAGCGCCATCGGGAATGCCGTAACGGAATCGTTCTGACGGCTCAGCCGAAAGCGACAACGACACGACGCCGACTAAGCCAAGTCGACGCTCGATGTCGAAAAGCGCAAACCGCAGCAGGCCGGCTTCGCGCAGCGTATTCCAGGCCTGCTCGGTCGTCGCAAGCCAGATCGCCGGCGCCGCGAACTTGTGCTCGTCCGCCAGCGCCGCGTAGAGCTTGCGCTCGACCTCCGGCAGTTCAAGCTCGCGCATTTGCTGGGGATCGGTGAAGAACGCGACCCGGTTCGTGTCGGAGAAAAGGATGGCGAAGCGAGGCGATTCCGCCGCCTCAAGCGCGATGGCGGCGCGCGGGTTGTAAAGCCATGCATGCTTGCGGCGGATATAGCCGATGAGTTCCTCGCGGTGGGCGTCCGAACTTGTGAGCATGCTTTCCGCCCGCCGACGATAGCGGAAGATCGATTCCGTGAAGGGCGCGCCCCGAAACCCCACTTCGGCGCAGCTCAGCCAGAATTCCCAGTCCTCGAAGCCCAGCCGCATCGATTCGTCAAAACGGATTCCGGCATCCAGGATGCGCCTGCGGATGAGGCTGCCGGCCTCGCAGATGTTTGCCTTGCTGTGGAGGAGCAAGCTGTAGTCGCCGCCGTTCATGAAGCTCTGGTCAAACCCGAAAACGTCGAAAACCGGATAGAACCAATCGCTCCTGGAATCGGCCTGCAGCTTGCGGGCGCAGGTCTCGACGGCGTTGCGCTCGAGGCGGTTATCCGCGTCCAGGAGGAAGACGGCTTCCAAATCGGGGAAGGTGCCGAGCGCGTAACGAAGGCCGCTGTTCCGCGCCGCGCTCAAGCCGCCGTTCGGGCGCGAGATCGCATGCAAGCGGCCCGGATAAAGCGCACGCCAGCCTGCCAAGACGTCGCGCGTTTCCCCAAATGGGCACCCATCATCCACGGCAATGACCACGAACTCGCGCTCGGTCTCCTGCGACAGGGCCGAGTCGATCGCCTCGTTCACAAGGACGGAATGCTTGAAAACCGGGACGATAATGGCCAGAAACGGCCGGAGCGGCTGCGTCCCGGTCATGGCCGCGGGTCAGTTCGGCGGCGGAGGCAAGCGCGCGTTACGGCGTTCATGGCGAAGCTTACCAGCCGAAGCCGTCGAGCATGGCCGACATGCGATCGTCGATTTCCTTTTCGGCCACCTGGAGATGGTCGGCGATATGGAATATCTGCTCGACGTCCTTTGGCCCCATCAGGATCCAGCCGGCCTCGCGAAGATCGTAAAGAGCGGCTTTCACCGACATCTCCTGCTGGGCCCATTCGGCGTCGGCGTCGCCGCCGCGCGCTCGCGTTAGTGCGCGCGCCATGATCTCGACCGGGTTGGCGATAGTTGCGGGCATGCGCCTTGGCTCCAGCTTGTCGTGAGAAACTGCAATGCGCTACGATTGCGATGTGTTTGGAGATGAACTCAGGCCGCCCGGAGTTCCCGCCGCACCGACTATTCCTTGCGGCCCCACCAGCCGGCCTTTCGAGGTTTTGCATCGCTGGCGCGGTCCAGAGCCGCTTCTTTTGGCAGGCTTGCGACCTCGACGACGGGGGAAGGAGTCGGCTCTTCCGCGGTGGGCTCGTCGGCGGCAGCGGTGGGCTCGTCGGCGGCAGCAGGCGCCGAAAAGGCGCTCAGCCTTGGCTCGCCTGACGAACTCGCCAACGAATCCGCCGCTCCTCGCTTGCCCGCTGCAGCTATCGCGTAAAGGTTCCAGAGTCTCTCGACGGGGTTCTGAGCCGCGTATTCCGGAAGCCGATTGTGGGTGAACAAGACCCTTGAATCCGCGGCCGCGGGAAGCGAGTCCGCCCTGCGCAGGTAGAAATCCAGGAAGCACAGATCGACCGACGTGAAAGACTCCTCCATGAACCGCGGCTCGAGGGCGAATTCCCGGCTGACGATCATGGCGCCGTATGGCTTGTCCAGAACAAGGGCCTGGTGGGCATCGAGCAGTCGGGTCCGGATCCCGGAATGGTCGTGCTCGAAAATCTCCCAAGGAAGGTCGCAGGCATGACTGAAATCGATCGGCCGCCCATCAAACGTCTGCACGGCGGGAATCAGAAGGTTGGCGCCGCCGTCGATTTGGGCAAGGCAGTGCTCGATCCAGCCGCCTTCCGGAGGGATCATCTCATCGGTGGAAATGGCGAGCGCGCGCCCCGTCGAAAGCTCGATGCCGGCCCAGATCGCCGAGCCGAACGTGAGCTCGGATGCCGGGCATAGCACCTTGATCGCCCTCAGGACGTCCACGCCTCGCCAGGCTCTGACAAGGTCGTTCACCGTCTGCTGAAGAAGCGGTGACTGGAGAACGAAAATGACCTCCGTGTCGCTCGCCTTGGGGTCCATCTCGATGAAGCCGAGGAGATGCGCCGCGACCTCGGCATTGCTGTCCATGGCGACGATATAGGAGAATTCCGCCGTTGGTTGACCAGCCACATCCAGCCGCCTGTCTTTCCAGTGGACGCGGCGGCGGCTGCTCGCCACGCCGCGCAGCAGCGGTCTTGCGACCCTGGAAATCATTGGCGGGGCCCATCCATCACCCAGGAATTCGTCGAGGAGCTCCTTCATGGTCCGAGAGCCCACGCCTCTCAGAGGCACGCCGCTCGAGATGACTTGCAGCCCGGCGCCGGCATCGAACACCACGTGCATGTACACGCTTGTCCCCAGATCGAGCTTGGCTGGCCAGGGCTCGATAATGGCGAAGCCTGCCCGAAGCCCCGGCCTGACATCTCGCAAGCCGCGATAATGGATCAGATCGTCCCGGTATTGCTCCGCGCCGACCCGAACACGACGGAACTCCCCATTGACCTCAAGCCAAATGGAGTGCGTCCAGTCTTTGGGGTCGGCCAGCCAACCTCGCAAGGCAATAAAATAACCCGAGATTAGGACGCTCTGTTCGACAGCGAGGCCGATCTCCTGATATTCGTCCTGAATGACGGGAGAGTCGGGCAGGATGGCAACTTTAGGCGGCTGTAAGAGAAGATGGCGGAGTTCGGCATTGGTTGCGTCCTCTCTCTCCCTGCCCGAGAGTTGATTCGATTGGTCCAGCATCAATGCAGAGCTTCCCGTTCACTAACACGGCGGGGAGCAAGGCGATCATAATACTCGCCGTGGATGGTGCCGGTTTCCGCCAAGCCAGGAACAGGCCGCACATTGCGGGTCATGTCCCGCCATTGGACCTCGTTGCTGCTGGCTTCCAGGATCACCCGCGCCAGATCGTCCGGGTCGCGAGCACGGAACTGCAGGCCGTTCAGGCCGTGGGTCACCTTCTCGGCCATGCCGCCAATATCGGAACAGATGACCGGCCGGCCTGAGAAGAACGCTTCCTCGATGACCACGGGCGAATTTTCCCACCAGATCGACGGGACGACAACCCAGCCGACCGAAGACATCAGCGAGATGACCTCGCTCATATCGTACGGCCCCCGGTATTCGAGGATCTCGGGCGCTTTGGAAAACGCCGTCGTCATCTGGTCCTTGAACTCGTCGGATTGGCCGGCCATCGTGCCGTATACGACAATCCTGGGGAGGACGGCAGAGGGATTAGCCGCCAGCTTGGCCGATATGCTGACGGCTGCCTTCAGAAGGATGTCGATGCCCTTATAGGGGTTGAGCTGCCCGAAGAAGCCGAAGGTGCTCACGATGGCGTTCGATTGTGGGTCCCGGCGCTGCTCCGGGTGCTCCGTGCAGACCTGCGCGTTCTCGATCACCTCGATGCGCTCCGGCTGAATGCCCCAAGCGACGTAACGCTGCTTCAGGAATTGGCTTGGGCTGATGAAGCCGTCCACCATGGCGAAGTGCCGCTTGTACCAGAGCTCGCGCAGCCCGAAGTGGGACCTGTAGAGTTCCGGAAAGCAACCGGAGCACCTGAGCGACGAGGCGCGCACGCAGAGCTTGTTCGCCGGGCGCGTGATCATTTGTCCATCGCGCAGGCAGATAGCAAGAAATTCGTGCAGCGTAACCACAATACGGCAGTTGGGGAACAGCCGGCGCACTAAGCGAATCGCGTCGAGACCGATGCCGAGATAATGGTGAAAATGAATGACGTCCGGATTGATCTTCTGCATAAACCTGATGAAGCTCCGCGAGATCAGCGAACGAGACACCGTGGACTGATACAGCCATTCGGAGTTCGGCGCGTGGAGCAGCCATTCGTTGCGGCCCGGTCCCAGTCGCGTCACCTCGTTTGGAGAGTGCAGCTTCATTCGCTCGGACGAGATCCAGGACAGGAAGCAGACGTCGTCCGGGTTCTCGTCGCTCAACGCGCGGTACAGCGAATACGCGGCCATTTCGGCCCCGCCCGCGCTGTAGTCCGGATGGCCGTGGGCGACAATGAGGATTTTCATCTGTCGTGCGCTCCTCGAAGCGTTATTTCCAAGCGCTGCCGGGAGGCGGATGCGCCAGGGATTCCGCAGACCTTTACCCGGAAGCTGATGGCGCGGCCGGGCCGGGTGGTCGCTGCGACGGAAACCGGCGCTTCCATCGGCTGATCGTTTTCGTCAGAAGCGCCTGTCGCCAGATTGCGCCCGTTTGATGAAGGGGCGCGAATAGCCGACCCAGGCTTCCGACGAAAAGGCTCCGAATGCCACCTTGCCCCTATGCCGGCGATACGGCTCTGCTCTGCCCCCGCCGCATCGCCAGCCACTCCTCCCGCTTGGCGGACAGCCGGTCGCGGACGTGACTGTAGATCGCTGCGTCCTTCCAGTTCGTCTCCTGAATTCTGCGCTGCAGAGGCGCGGTCACCTCGACAATGTTGTCCTGCGTCGCCTCGGTCCGCCGCTTGTGAACCGAAGGCATCTCGTTCTGGCCAAACAGGCGGGAGATCACGTTGAACGACATCGGATACATCTCGACCACTCCAATGAATGAATATCGTTGATCGAGGTATTCCGTCGCCTCGGATATTCCGGCGTTACTCTTGGCGATCAGGAGCTTGAACATCTTGTTCTGCGATTCCGGAGCATCGACGTAAGCTTCAAGAGTGGGAAAGCGCGCGATGAACTCCAGGTGAGGAGGGTGCGCGGGCGTTCTCGCATAGCGATAATCAGAAATGAGCCTCTTCACCGGATTGCGCAAGAATGTCATCAGTCGCGTACTGGGGAAGCTTTCCGCGATCTGGTTGGCTTGGGAGATGTTGAAATGGCCGGAGCACGAGCGGAATGCCTTGCCGCTTAATTCTTGGATGAAACTCTGAATTGAACTGTCCATCTGCTTGCGAGCGGGGATGTCCTTGTCCAGATAATTGATATGAATGTTGCGGTAAGGCGCGCGCGCCTTGGCGAGCTCCGCTCCGAAGGATGATCCCGCCGTCTTCGGGATATGCAAGAACATCCAGAGGTGGTCATCCGCGCGCTCCTGTTCGATGAAGGTCTGGAGGGGCAGCGATTCAAGCGAGCCGAACACAATCACCTCCCAGGATGCCGCGCCGGCGCGGCGTGCAGGTCGAAGCGAAATAGCGGATCTCGTCCACCTCGCAGCGCGACAATTCGTTCAGCGTGCGCAAGGCGCATGTCTCGCGTTGACGGCCAGCACCGGCCTGCGGCTGATTTGTTAAACCGGATCGGCGTCAAGCTTCCAGACCTTGTCCCTCAAAGGGTGCAGGAGTCGCCGGAAGAACGCATAGATCTCCACGTCTTTCCTGTTCAACGCGGTGATCTCGCTGACGAGCGCCTCGGTCAGGTGAACCCGGGTTTGATCGGAGCTCTCGGTCTTGCGCTCGTGCAATGTCGCGGCGCGACCGACGCCCAACAACATCGTCGCAAGCCTGAAAGACAGAGGATACATCTCCACGATGCCGACCAAGGAAAAACGGTTCACGAGAAAGTCGATGCATTCCCGAGGGGTGGCTGATTCGGAGGGCGTCAGGAAATTGAACATCTTGTTCTGTTCCGCCTCTACATGAATGTAATCCTCAAGAGTAGGGTATTGCTCGATGAAGAATTTGTGATCGGGGTGAGTGGGCGTCCGCTGATACCGAAACTCCGAGACCACCCGCGTCACGGGCTCTCTCAAGAAGGTCAGGAAGCGAACCTGATCCCGACCGCTCAAGATGCCGCTGAACTGGCGCACCGACACATGCCCGGAGGCAAAACGGTAAGGTGTGCTCGCATTTGCCAGCCGAAACCGCGCGAGAGCATCCAGAAGCTTTGTCGTATGGGGAACCGCGCGGTCGTCGCCGTCGACATGAACATTGTACTCGGATGACAGGATCGAAGCCATCTCGTTGCGGAACGACGATCCCGCGGTCTTCGGGATATGGACGAAGAACCACAGGGCGTCGGCGCTGGCGTTGTCGCGAATGAAAGCGTCGAGGTCGTTGGCGATGAGCGGCTCAAGTGACATAATTGTTGATGCTCAACGTAAAATGGGCGGAAGGCCGCTGGTGGCAGCGATGACGGGAAGCCCTGAGGCGGAGATCAGGGTGGGTGGAGGGTTGCGGGACCGACTTGGCGGCGCCAGGTCGGCCTCATCAGATCGCGATATCCCGCTCGATGCAGCCGAGGACGCGCAGTTTATGATCGCGGATGGTCAGACCCCTCGGGCCAATTTCGGCGTCCGCCACTCGCTTTCTGAAAATGCAATCAGTCCCCGTCACCGAATCGTCATAGGAGCCGTCCTTCTTGAATCGCTTTACGAAACCGCTCGTCGCCACTCGGGGATCAAGTATGAGGTCGTAGTGGCGCGACGTCCGAGCATGCAGAAAGCTGTAGGATGAGTTGTAGATGACCAAAACGCCGCCCGGCTGCAAGAGGCCGTCGAGGAGATCGACCTGCCTTTCGAACGCCGCGAATG
>JACCSN010000405.1 GCA_013812985.1 Hyphomicrobiales bacterium
CATGAGGGGAAAGCCGCGCCTCTGCTCGCCACGCAAGGGCTGACCAAGCGATTCGGTGCGCTTACGGCGTGCGACCACATCACTTGGGATATCAGCCACGGGGAGGTGCACGCGCTCCTGGGCGAGAACGGCGCCGGCAAGTCGACCCTTGTGAAAATGCTCTACGGCGCGCTCGCCCCGGATGAGGGCGGCATTCTCTGGGAAGGCCGGCCCGTCGCCATCGGCAGCCCGGCGGAAGCGCGACGGCTCGGCATCGGCATGGTCTTCCAGCATTTCTCGCTTTTCGAAGCGCTGAGCGTGGCGGAGAACATCGCGCTGGCGCTGCCGCCGCGCGGCCGCCGCGAGCTCGCCGAAACGATCCGCAAGGTGTCACGCGAATACGGTCTGCCGCTCGATCCGGACGCCGGCATTGCCGACCTCTCCGTCGGCGAGCGTCAGCGGGTGGAGATCGTGCGCTGTCTCCTGCAGGAGCCGCGCCTCATCATCATGGACGAGCCGACCTCCGTGCTCACCCCACAGGAATCGGAGATCCTTTTCGTCACGCTTCGGCGGCTCGCTTCGGAGGGCGTCGCGATCCTCTATATCACGCATCGCCTCTCCGAAGTGCTGGCGCTCGCCGGCCGCGCCACGATTCTCCGCCGCGGCAAGCTCGTTGCTACGGCAGACCCTCGAGTCGAAAGCGCCAAGAGCCTGGCGCGCATGATGATCGGCGCGGATGTCGCCGGCATCGAACGGCCCGGCCGGCCCGAGGCGCATTTGAGGCCGCGTCTTGTCCTCGGCAAACTGTCCCAACCGCCCGATGGGGCGTTCTCAACCGCGCTCGCCGACATCGACCTGACGGTCAGCGCCGGCGAGGTGGTCGGCATCGCCGGCGTGGCGGGCAACGGGCAGGGTGAATTCTTCGACGCCCTGTCGGGCGAGAAGCTCCTGCCGCGGGCGGACATGATCGTCATCGATGGCGTCGCGGTCGGCAGGCAGGGCGTGAATGATCGCCGCCGGCTTGGCGCGGCCTTTGTCCCGGAAGAGCGCATCGGCCATGGCGCCGTGCCGGCCCTGCGGCTGTCGGAGAACGTGGTGCTGACGCGCCACGCCACCGATGGCGACATCGCCCGCGGACTCGTCGTCCACCGCGCCGCCGCCCGCGCGATCGAGGAGCGTGTCGGCGAGCGCTTCGATGTCCGCCGCTCCGGCGCCGATCCGAGGGCGAGCGCGCTGTCCGGCGGCAACCTGCAGAAATTCATGGTGGGGCGCGAAATCGACCGGAACCCCGGGATTCTCGTCGTCAATCAGCCGACCTGGGGCGTCGACGCCGGGGCTGCCCGCACCATCCGCCAGGCGCTGGTCGATCTCGCCCGCTCCGGCTCGGCGGTGTTGATGATCAGCCAGGATCTCGACGAGATCTTCGAGGTCGCCGATCGCGTGGCGGTGCTCTCCGGTGGCCGACTGTCGCCGCTCTATCCGGCCGAGACGATGACCTCCGACCAGATCGGCCTCCTGATGGGCGGCGTCCACCACGATCACGACGGCGCGGCGCCGGTTCCGGCTCAGCCTGCCGAACCGCGGCACGAGCTTCGCCATGCGCCTTGAGCTTGTCCGCCGGCCGGAGCCGTCGCGCTGGATGGCCGTGCTCTCGCCGCTGATCGCGGTCGCGCTCACCGTCGCCACCACATTCGTCATCTTCGCCCTTTATGGCGTCGACCCGTTTCGCGGCCTCTACATCTACTTCGTCGCGCCGCTGACGGAGGGCTGGTCGCGCGAGGAACTGGTCGTCAAGGCGACGCCGCTCATCCTGATCGCCGCCGGGCTCGCCGTCGCCTACCTGTCCAACAACTGGAACATCGGGGCGGAAGGGCAGTTCACGATCGGCGTCATCGCCGGTTCCGCCATCCCCATCCTGGCGCCGGACTTCCAGACCTTCGCGACGCTGCCGTTGATGCTCATCATGGGCGCGCTCGGCGGCGCCCTCTACGGCACGATCCCGGCGCTCTTGAAGACGCGCTTCGGGACCAACGAGATCCTCACCAGCCTCATGCTGGTCTACGTCTCGCTGCTGTTCCTCGACTGGATCGTGCGCGGCCCCTGGCGCGATCCGATGGCC
>JACCSN010000408.1 GCA_013812985.1 Hyphomicrobiales bacterium
TCGCTCGCCGGTGTTTCCGCCGCCGCGATCGTCTACGGGCAAGGCGGGCTCGACGCCTACCTGCGGCCGGCCGTCGCGCCGGGTCCGACCCCATCTTCAACGGCGGACCTTCGGGCGAAGGTCGCGGCCCCACCGCTTGCCGCGCGCCTCAACGCTCCGCAGCCGGTCAATCCGCAACCAGCGGCGAGCCCCGCCGCTGCGGCGCTGCAACCGCCTGCGGCTTCTCTCGCATTCCTTGCGGCGTCCGAGCGGCCCCCTCCAGCTCCGCCGCCCGGCGCAGGCATGATCGACGCGTCGCCGCTTGCGCCGGCGGAGCCGCTTGTCGCCGCGCGCCTGCCGCAGGCGCGTCCGACGGAGCCGGTAATCACCGGGACGGTTGGGCGGCCGCGATACGCCTCAAATGCTCCGCGCCGCTTCCGCCGCCTCCGCGATGCGCCATTTCTCTACCGCCGAACCCGCAATCGCGAAGATTTTGCGCCGTACGAGGATTATCGGGCGTCCCCGCCCTCCTTTCATGACTGGTAAGCGCCGCCGCGGAACCCGGCGCGGTGGTTCGGCTCAGTCGCGATTGGTGGGTCTGTCCTCGAGGCGGCGAAAGGAGTTGCGCTGTTCAGGTCGGCTCGACGCCTTGACGGCGGCGAGACCTTGCAACCTCCAGGGAAGCTGGGAGGACGCGAGTCGGCCAGTCGCTGCCCTCCGCTCTGAATCCAGCGGCGCCGGCCCTCGCATCGCATCTACTTCAGCTTACCTCTGGTTGCTGCGATCTTCCTAAAGAGGCGTCCATCATCACTGCCGACGCCAGCTCGCGCCGGCGGGTTGCTGCGTCTGCAAGCCTGCGTCCGTCCCGCAAGCGTAAGCGTCGAACGCCAAGGCGGATCATCGAGATTTGCACGAACGTAAGGTTCGCCTGGCGCAATCGAATCAGCTGCTTGGCAATTGCCGCAGCCTCTTAGGCAATGATAGGGAGGCTCGCGACCATCTGGATGGAGGGGCTCTTGGCGTTCTCAGGCAAACGGGTGCTGGTCACCGGGGCCGGCAAGGGCATCGGCCGGGTCACGGCGAAGCTTCTGGCGGAGGAGGGCGCGAGCATCGTGGCGCTCACCCGCAGCGCCGCCGACCTGGAGAGCCTCAAGTCCGAGATCGACTGCGAGACCATTCATTGCGACCTCGCCGATCCCGTCGCCGCCCGCGCCGCGGCGATCGGCGCGCAGCCGATCGACCTTCTCGTCAACAATGCGGGCACGACGCAGCTTGACCCGTTCCTCGACGTCTCAGCGGAAACCTTTGACTGGCTGATGAACGTCAACGTGAAGGCGCCGATGATCGTCGCCCAGGAAACAGCGCGCGACATGATCCGGCGCGGCGTCAAGGGCGTCATCGTGAACGTCTCCAGCATGGCGGCTTTTCAGGGCGTGCCGGAGCATGCGGCTTATTGCGCCACCAAGGGCGCGCTCGACGCCATGAGCCGCGTCATGGCGGTGGAGCTCGGGCCGCACGGCATCCGCGTGAACTGCGTCAACCCGGTGGTGACGCTGACGCCGATGGCGAAAAAGGCGTGGAGCGACGAGAGCAAGGCCGCCTCCATGCTGTCGCGCATCCCGCTCGGCCGCTTCGTGGAGCCGGAGGAGGTCGCGCATGTGATCCTCTTCCTGCTTAGCGATAAGTCGTCGATGGTGAACGGCTCCGAGATCATGGTGGACGGCGGCTTCCGCGCCCGCTGATTCGCCGCCCTGCAGGGGAATCGGGTGAATGATTTCATCGGGTGACGAGGCTTGCGAGGAAGTGGTCGTCCCAGGCAGCGACGCGACGCTTGAGGCGTAGGCTGTCGTTTCCCGGGGCTCTGCGCAACAGGTTTGAGGCCATGTGCTTGATGGTGGCGAAGTTGGCTGGGGCATGGTTCGTTCGGATGCGGCACTCGTCGTCGCGGAACACCATGTCCATGACCCAATGGAGGCCGTTCTCGATGCTCCAATGGCTTCGGATGGCGGCGCCCAAGGCGACGGCGTCGGCGGCGGCGGAGGCGATATAGAAGCGCGTCTCGCGGTCGATCTTGGCGGCCGCGCGGACGCCGATCTCGCGCACGCTCTCGACCATGACGATGCTCGCCAGGCCCGGCCAGTCGTGGCGTTCCTTGAGCCAGGCGATATCGGCCGTCGCGGTGACGATCCGGGTCTCGATGCGTCCGTGGCTCTTCTCTACGGTCGCGTGGCGGCTGACGAGCGTGTCGGCGAAGCCGCGCGCCGCCTGCTCGGTGAAGAACAGCTGGACATCGCCGCGCAAGGTCCCCTGATTTCCCTTGAGGGCCAGCACGTAGTCGGCGTCCCTGTCAACGATCTTCCCGGCGATCTCGCGCTGGCAGCCCATCGCAATCCTCGGACTTGATCCGGGGATCGTCACCGTCGCCCCTTTGATCGTCAGAAGCTCCAGCAGGTGTGGGATGGCGACGATCTCGTTGGACTTGTCGGCCACCTTGGCTTGGCCGAGCACCAGGTTCTGGCGCGCGCTCCACGCCGAGATCATGTGGATGGGCGCCTTCGCCCCGCCCTTCTGATAGGAGCGTCGCAGCGTCTTGCCGTCGATGGCGATAATGTCGGCGCCGAGCCCGGTGAGCGACGACGCCCAGGCGATGAAGCAGCTTTGGAATTGCGCCGCATCGAGGACGGCGAAGATGTCGCCGAGCTGGTCGTGCGAGGGCGTGCCGTCCTTGAACGGCCGGAAGCGGCGCAGCAGGCCCAGCTTCTTCTCGCCGAACTTGGCGATCTCCACCCAGCTCTCGCAGCCAGCGAGCACGCCGAGAAGGCACAGGAGCAGAACCTCGTCCAGCGGGTAGAGCACCTTGGCCCGCTGACGCG
>JACCSN010000418.1 GCA_013812985.1 Hyphomicrobiales bacterium
TCTCAGCGTCGTCGTCACGCCACCAGAAGACGAGCATCCGGGATTGCTGCTTGGCCGCGTCGAGGAGCTGCCGGAAGCGGTCGCGTTCAGCGTCGCCTAGCTGGTCGGCCTCAAATGGGCGAACGCCTTTCGGGCATAGTCGCCCGTTTTTCTGTCGGACCGCCGAAGCCGCTCGATCTCGGAGGTCGCCCGATTCGCTCACACCGCCTCGCTTTGCGTCCGGCTCTCCCGCAGCATCCGGGCAACGAAATCGATTCCCGGCTCTGAGGAGAAACGCTGGCGGACGTTCTTCGCGCCCGCCTGCCCCAGTCGTTGGCGCAACTCCGCGTCGTTAACAAGCCGCGCCAGCGCCTCGGCCAGCGTCGGCGGATCGCGCTGCGGAACAAGAAAGCCGTTCTCGCCATGGGTGACAAGCTCCGGGATGCCCGACACATCGGTGGAGAGCACGGGCACGCCAAATGCCTGCGCTTCCATGAGCACGTTGGGAAGGCCGTCCCGGTCGCCGGAGCGGGTGAGGCTGGAGGGGAGCACGAAGAGATCGGCGCGGCGGAGCAGCTCGAAAACGATGTCGCGGTTTTGCGCGCCGTGCCAGATGATGCGGTCGGCGACGCCGAGCTTGGCGGCCTGGCTCTTCAGCCGCGCCGAAAGCGGACCGCCGCCGACATGCTCGAAGCGCCAGCGCGAATCGTGGCGGAGGATGCCGAGCGCGCGAATAAGGTCCGCATAGCCCTTTTTCTCCACGGCGCGGCCTACGGAGGCCAGAATCAGCGGGGCGGCACTGTCGGCGCCCCGCTCCGGCGGCGGCGGGAAGCGGGAAAAATCCAGCCCGTGATAGACGAGGTGCACGGCATCCCGGCGCGGGCTGAGCGAGCGGAGGTAGTCCAGATTGGCGCGGGTGCAGGTGACGCCCCACTCCGCATCGGCGAGCTTCTCGGTGAGTTCCCAGGCCGGACTCGTCCAGATATCCTTGGCATGCGCGGAGAAGGACCAGCCGAGCCCGCGGATCAGCGCGGCGTAGCGGGCTACGGAGGCCGGCGTGTGGAGGAAATGCGTGTGCAGCCAGTCGATGTCGGCGGGGAGTTCGCGGGCGAGCACGCAGGCCTGGCCGAGGCGGCGGCGCCGGCTGGCGGAGCGGTCGCGCGCCAAGTCGGCTTGGAAGGCGGCGAGAGCGCTGGGGAAGCCCGGCTGTGCTTCCGCCCAGGCCCGGCCGGCCCGCACGCGCTCCGGGTCGTCGCGGAGGTATTCAGGCAGGTAAAGCACATCCGCCTGGATTTCCCGATTGAGGTCATGGACCACTCCGTCGGTCGGGTGGCGGAGCGAGACGATGAGCTGCCGGATGCCGCGCTTCTCCAGGCCGAGGATTTCCTGGGCGATGAAGGTCTCCGACAGGCGCGGATAGCCCTTCACGATCGTGGCGATCCGGTTCATGCTCGATCGTCTCCGAAGTCTGCCGCAATGCGCTGACGAGCGGCCTCGCCCGCCTCCTATGTGGGAATGGATCGGTGCTTTTCTCAAGCTCGGCGAAGCGGGCCTCTTTCGAAACGGTGCATCTCGACTTCGAATCGGGCACGTTCGAAGGCTGGAGCGTCAAGCGGCTGGCCGGCCCGCATTCGGCGGTGATCCAGTCGGAAATCGTTCGAGTGGGCACGCGCGCCTGCCGGTTCGAGCTGCGCCCCGGCGATTACGTGTCGGAAGGCCACCGCGCGGAGCTTCGCGACCCGTTCAATGCGCGCTGGGAGGAGGAGGTCTGGTACGGTTTCGCGAGCCTCCTGCCGCCGGAGCATTTCGGCTCGGGCGAGATCGGCTGCGTGCTGGCGCAATGGCACGATCAGGCGAAGCTCGGCGACCCCTCCGGCAAGCCGCCGATCGCGCTGCGCTTTAAGGGAGGCCGGCTGCGGGTGACCGGCGCTTACGGCAAGTTCGCCTCCGACGATCCGGACAGGCGCTACGAATTCGCCAGCGTGCCGGATTTCGCGCTGGGCGCCTGGCACGATTTCGTCTTCCGGGTCTTCTGGTCGCGGCACGGGGACTCGGAAATCGAGGCTTGGCTGGACCGGGAGCGGCTTTTTGAATGGCGCGGCCCGCTTGCCTATGAGAACGAGGCGGAAGGGCCGTATTTCAAGCTCGGCGCCTATTGGTCGCTGCCGGGCGCGACGCCGTGCGTCGTCTACCACGACAATTACAGCCGCGGGCGTGACTACGCGGAAGTCGATCCGTCCGTGCTGCATGCAGGATAGGCGGCCCGGCGAGCCGGCGCGGGCCGCGAGCGAACCCTCAAGCAAAGCGGTCATATTCGATGGGGGCATGCCGATCGAGGCGTTTCTCCGCTGCCGGCAACGGGTATTTCAAGCCCGTCGCGCAATTGAACAGAATAACCCGATCGCCTGGAGAGACCCGCCCCTCGGCAAGCGCCTGACGATAGGCGGCCCAGGTCGCCGCCCCTTCCGGCGACAGCAGCAGGCCTTCCTCCCGCGTCACCTCCGCCACTCCGGCCTCGATCGCCTCATCGGAGACCGCGATCGCGAAGCCGCCGCTCTCCCGGACGGCGCGGAGGATGAGGAAGTCGCCGACTGCTTGCGGCACCCGGATGCCGGACGCGATCG
>JACCSN010000434.1 GCA_013812985.1 Hyphomicrobiales bacterium
CGTCAGCCGGGCGGCGATCTCCAGCACTTCTTCAGGTCATCTCGTAGACGCGCGCCTTGGTCGTTCCGCGTAACAAGCGGGACCTGCCCGGCGAAACGACGCAGCAACCGCCAGAGTGGCGCGGAACCTTTGCGCTCACGCTCGGTTGCCGGCCAGCGAGGAACCGTCGACGGAGCGTGGAAATGGGCGTCGCCAGCGAATCTGATCAGGTCACCGAGGAGCTGGCGCGCCTTCGTGTGCTGTTCGTCAACCTCTACTTCGTCGGCAACCGCGACTCCTGGGTGCTCGTCGACGCCGGGCTGCAAGGCTGCAGGGCGCAGATCGTCGAGACGGCGGAGGAGCTGTTCGGGCGTGGGACGAAGCCCCAGGCTATCATTTTGACGCACGGCCATTTCGATCACATCGGCGCGTTTCCGGAAATCTTCGAGGACTGGGACGTGCCGGTCTATGCGCATCCGCTCGAGTTGCCGTTCCTGAACGGGCAGTCGGACTACCCGCCACCCGACCCGACGGTCGGCACCGGCGCCATGGCGCTGATGTCCTTCGCGTTCCCCAACAAAGGCGTCGACCTCGGCCAACGCGTCCAACCCTTGGCCGACGACGGCCGCGTGCCCTTCATGCCGGACTGGCGCTGGGTCCATGCTCCGGGCCATACGCCGGGCCAGGTGGCCCTATGGAGGGAGCGGGACCGCTGCCTGATCTCCGCCGACGCGTTCGTCACCTGCAAGCAGGAATCCCTCTACGCCGTGCTGACGCAAAAGGAGGAGGTGAATGGGCCGCCCAGCTATTTCACCCCCGATTGGATCGCCGCCAAGCAAACAGTTGAGCGGCTCGCCGCGCTTAACCCGGAAATCGCCGCCAGCGGCCACGGCACGCCGATGCGGGGCGAGGAGTTGCGCTCCGGGCTAAGAGAGCTGGTCGCGCATTTTGAGAACCTCGCCGTCCCGTCGCAGGGCCGCTACGTTCCCGAAGAGATGAAGCACTCCTCGTCCTGAGCCTGACTGGGCTGCCCGTCAGGGCAGCCCGCGATACTGCTTGTCCCGGATCGGCTCGGGAACATCCACGGCCGGGCTTGCCGCCTCTTTGCTGCCGTCACCCTCGATCCAGAAATGAAATTTCTCGAAGCGGTCGCGATCGTTGCGCCCCCACCACCCCGCCTGATGGCCATCGGGCACGAAGCCGTTGTGATCGAATTCCGCGATCTTGCCCTGGATGAAGGCTTCCGCCGCGCTCCGGTCCTCGAATGTGGCGATCGTCTCGGGATCCCGGACGGGATTGTTGTCGCGGTCGATCTCTCCGGTTTTCACTTGCAACGGCATCAGCACTCTCCCCGCATCCCTAACCCTTTAACGAGCAGCCCCGGTGAGGGTTGCCGTGAGCCCGGGGGCGCCAGCCCCGCTCTTCACAATCTGCATAGCGCACCGTAAAACTGGCCAGGGGCAGCGGCCGGCTTCGGCCGCCTGGGGAACGGAATGCGTCTCAAGGTGTGCGACCGGGGGCCGTCGGCTTGACGCTTCTTCTCAGGCTCAGCGCCATCATCGATGCGGTCACCGCCTTCGTCGGCCGAGGCGTGTCGTGGCTGGTCCTGGCGGCCGTTCTGGTCAGCGCCGGCAACGCCGTCATCCGCAAGGCCTTCGACATGAGCTCGAACGCCTGGCTCGAGCTGCAGTGGTATCTGTTCAGCGCCGTCTTCCTCTTGGCCGCCGCCTATACGCTGCAGCGCAACGAGCATATCCGCATCGATGTCGTCTCCGGCCGGCTGTCCAAGCGCGCCCGCGACTGGATCGACCTCTTCGGCCATGTGTTCATGTTGACGCCCTTCGTCGCGCTGATGATCTATGGCGCCATCCCCTATCTGCGCGTGTCGTTCCGCCAGCAGGAGATGTCGGCCAATGCCGGTGGCCTGATCATCTGGCCCGCCAAGGCGCTCATCGTCGTGGGGTTCGTGCTCCTCTTCCTGCAGGGCGTCTCCGAGATCATCAAGCGCGTCGCGGTGATGCGCGGAATCATCGCCGATCCGGCGCCCGACCATCACGCGCCGCCGCAAGTGGAGGAGCTTCTGGCGCTCAAGGAGCCGCCGCGGTGACCGCGTTCTTCATCGAGAACATGGCGCCGATCATGTTCCTGGCGCTCATCGTGCTGCTCCTGCTCGGCTATCCCGTCGCCTTCGCGCTGGCCTTCAACGGCCTCGCCTTCGGCCTCATCGGCATCGAGCTCGGCCTGTTCCCGACCAACCTGTTCCAGGCGCTGCCCGACCGGCTGTTCGGCATCATGGCCAACGAGACCCTGCTCGCCATTCCCTTCTTCACCTTCATGGGCCTGATCCTGGAACGCTCCGGTATGGCGGAGGACCTGCTCGACACGATCGGCCAGCTCTTCGGCCCGATCCGCGGCGGGCTCGCCTACGCGGTGGTCCTCGTCGGCGCGCTCCTCGCCGCCACGACCGGCGTGGTCGCCGCCTCGGTGATCGCCATGGGGCTGATCTCGCTCCCCATCATGCTGCGCTTCGGCTACGACCGGCGCGTCGCGACCGGCGTCATCGCGGCGTCCGGAACGCTCGCCCAGATCATCCCGCCCTCGCTCGTCCTGATCGTGCTCGCCGACCAGCTCGGACGCTCGGTCGGCGACATGTACAAGGGCGCGCTGATCCCCGGCCTCGTCCTCACCGCCCTCTACATGCTCTATGTGCTCGGGCTGACGCTGTTTTATCCGAACGCCGCGCCCGCCTTGCCGAAGGAGGCGCGGACGCTCGGATCGGGGCTGACGTCGCTGATCGCCGCTCTCGTCCTCAGCGTGGGCGTGGGCTACCTGGCATACTTATGGATGGTCGCCGAGGGCGTCGGCGACGCCGGCATGTGGGCGGCCACCATGGCGATTCTTTTCGCCTACCTCGTCGCGGTGGTCAGCCGCAAGGTCAAAGCCCAGCTCCTGTCGCGTCTCGCCGAGCAGGTGATCATCGTCCTGATCCCGCCGCTCGCGCTGATCTTCCTCGTGCTCGGCACGATCTTCCTCGGCATCGCCACGCCGACCGAAGGCGGGGCGATGGGGGCCGTCGGCGCGATGGCGCTCGCCGCCGCCAAGGGCCGCCTTGGGCTCGGCATGACGCGGCAGGCGCTGGAATCGACGGCGAAGCTCTCCGCCTTCGTGGTGTTCATCCTGATCGGCGCCCGCGTCTTCTCGCTCACCTTCTACGGCGTCGACGGCCACATCTGGGTCGAGCATCTGCTGGTGAGCCTGCCCGGCGGCCAGCTCGGCTTCCTGATCTTCGTCAACGCGCTGGTCTTCTTTCTCGCCTTCTTCCTGGATTTCTTCGAGCTCGCCTTCATCATCGTGCCGCTGCTCGGCCCGGCGGCGGAGCGGCTCGGCATCGACCTGATCTGGTTCGGCGTGCTTTTGGGCATCAACATGCAGACAAGCTTCATGCACCCGCCCTTCGGCTTCGCGCTGTTCTATCTGCGCTCCGTCGCGCCCCGCGGCAGCTACATCGACAAGGTGACGCGTAAGCGGACTGAAGGCGTCACCACCGGCCAGATCTATTGGGGCGCCGTGCCCTTCGTCATCATCCAGGTCATCATGGTGGCGCTCGCCATCATGTTCCCGCAGATGATCATGCACTACAAAGGCCCGGCGATCGATTCCACGAACTTCAAGATCGAGCTGCCGCCGCTGGGCGGCAATCCGCCGGCCGCCGGTCAGACGCCCGGCGCGAACGGACTCGACGGGCCGCCCTCCTTCGGCCAGCCGGCCCGCCCCGATCTGTCGCAGCCGCCCTCCTTCGGAGCGCCCGCGCCGCAGCCGTCACCGCCTATCCCCGACCTGTCGCAACCGCCTTCGTTTCAGTGAGCCGCCAGAAGGCCGCCCCCCAAAAAATGCGGCGCACAAAAGCCCGCAGCGGCGACGTCCCAAGCTTTATCCATCGCTCCACGCAGGAGGGTCAGATCTTTCCCGCCCGCTGCAGCACCATCATGAAGGTATCGTAAGTGTATTCCGACACCTGCATCCAGAGATAGGCCTCCCCCCGGTATGCCGTCATGGAATCGTAAATAGCCTTGAAGTCGGCATTCGCGGCGGAGAGCTCGGCATAGGTCGCCTGGGCCGCATCGAAGCTCGCTTCCATGATCTCCTGGCTGAACGGCCGCAGCTGCGCGCCCTGGGCGGCGAGCTCCCGGATAGCCGTCGGGTTGACGAAGTCGTAACGCGCCTGCATGTCGCAATTGGCCGCCTGCGCGGCGGTTCGGATCACCGCCTTGTAGCTTTCCGGCAAGGGCTCCCATTGCGCCATGTTGACCATGAAATGCAGCATCGCGCCGCCTTCCCAAAAGGCCGGATAGTAATAATAAGGCGCCACCTTGACGAAGCCTAGCTTCTGGTCGTCATAGGGGCCGACGAACTCGGTTGCGTCGATCGTGCCCTTCTCGAGCGCAGGGTAGATGTCGGCGGCGGCGATCTGCTGCGGCACCACCCCGAGCTTCTGCAGCACGGCGCCCGCGAGCCCGGCATTGCGGAACTTCAAGCCTTGCAGGTCGGCAAGCGTATTGATTTCCTTGCGGAACCAGCCGCCCATCTGCGCGCCGGTGTTGCCGCCCGGCAGGGCGAAAATGTTCGATTTGGCGAAGAAGCCGTTCATCAGTTCGATGCCGCCGCCGTAATACATCCAGGCGTTCTGCATGCGCGAGTTCAGGCCGAACGGAATGGCTGTGCCGAGCGCGTAGGTCGGGTCCTTGCCCCAGGAATAATAGCTTGCCGTATGCGCCATCTCCACCGTGCCGGCCGATACCGCCTCGGCCGGTCCGGGCCCGCCCGGCACGATCTCGCCCGCCGCGAATATCTGGATCGTGAACTTGTTATCGGTCGCCTCCGCGACGTAGCGCGCGAATACTTCCGCGGTCCCGAAAAGCGTGTCGAGCGATTTCGGGAACGCCGACGTGCAGCGCCATTTCAGCTCCGGCGCCGATTGCGCGATGGCCGGCATGGCGAGCGCGGCCGAGCCGGCGATGCCGAGCCCGGCCGCCTTGAGGATTTCGCGACGTTTCACGGATGCTACCTCCCGTTGGTTTTTGCTGGCCCTAACGGTTAAACCGCTTCAGCCGGGCCGGCAAGCGCTTCGCTTCAGGGCGAATTTTCGTCTTCAAGGCCGGCTGCAACGCTGCCCGGATCGCCAGCTAACGATCTTCGCCGGTTTTCGTTGACGCGCTACAAGCATGAGCTGATTTGTTTGTCATTCGGGCAGAACAGTTGCAGAATGCCGATTCGAACCCCAATCCGCCTGACAATCAGAACATATATCGGCGAATAAACATGGCCGCATTGCTCAAGCCGCGCGTGAACAGCCGGGATCCGATCACCCAGCTTGAGGACGATCTGAAGCAGGCCGCGGGCAATCCGCTTCGCTTCCCGCGGACGACGAAGCTCCTCGCCGCCGGCGCGCCGCAGCAGGCCAAGAAGATGGTCGAAGAGGCGGCCGAGCTTGCAATCGAGGTCGTCCGGGGCGACCGCGAGTCCGCGGTCCGCGAAGCCGCCGACCTCGTCTATAACCTTGTCGTGCTCCTGGACGGGATGGACATTCGCTTCGACGATGTCGGCCGCGAGCTTGAACGGCGTCGCGAAGCCTATGGGATCGCGGCCAAGCCGCCGAAGCCGACCGCGGACAAGCCCGAGCTCGCCGGCAAATAGGGACGGGAGCCCGTCTCGGACTCCTGAGGGGGTGTAAACCCCTCGCCCGACCTTCGGCTGACGCCGAAGGTCACCCTCCCCCGCTAAGGGCAGGGCTGTCCGGGGAAGTTGGGGTGAATCGAAAGGTCGCGGGCGCATGCCCCGTGCGACGGGGGTTCCGTCTATTGTTCCGGGTTGCAAGACTCAGAAAAAAGGCACGGAGCATGCGCTTTACACCTA
>JACCSN010000505.1 GCA_013812985.1 Hyphomicrobiales bacterium
TTCTGCGCCTGATCGGCAAATGGCTCAAGGCGGACGTGCTCGAAGAGGGCCGGCTGACGCCGACCGAGCAGGGCACACCGCAAGGAGCGGTGATCTCGCCGCTGCTGGCCAACATCTGTCTGCACTACGTGAGCCCGGTGCGGTAGTGCCGCACGCCGGGTTCTGTGGCGGGGGGCGGCGAGCAATCGTCGTCCCTTGTACGTTGCCCTCTGCCTAGCACGAGACGATATTCCGCTGGGCAGCAAGGAAAGCGGTGAGCCTCATTCGTCCCTTCGGTCAGCGAACCTGTGCGGTAGATAAGGCCCCGCTTTTCCAAGCTCCGCTGTTCAGGTCGGACGGTATCCAGGGACGCGCCATGCCGCTGATCCCGTGTACAAGGTTGCCCGATGCGGAGCGTTGCGGTGTTCACCAGCAGCAGGGGGGCAACGTGCCTGACGCAACACTCGGGGTGGATGTGTCCAAGGTTTCCTTGGACGCCAACTGCATCAAGGGCCTGCAAAAGCGGGCCAAGACTTTCGCAAATACCCCAGAGGGCTGGAAGGCGATGGTGGCCTGGCTTACAAACATGGGCACCAAACAAGCTCATGCCTGCATGGAAGCCACCGGCCGCCACAGCCTCGGCTTGGCGCTTGCGCTCCATGACGCGGGCCACGTTGTAAGCGTGGTCAATCCCGCCCAGATCCGCGACTTCGGCCGCACAAAGCTGGGCCGCAACAAGACCGACAAGGTCGATGCCAACCTGATCCGGGAGTACGCAGAGCTGTTCACGCCGGGTCCTTGGATGCCGCCGTCGCGGGCAATGCGGCGGCTGAGCGAGCTTGAGACCATTCGCGCCGGCATCGTCGGGAGCCGGACGGAGTGGAGCAACCGCATCAAGAGCGGTCTTGGCGACAGCATCGCGACCAAGCTGGCCACTGCCACCATCGAGCACTTCGCCGCCCAGCTCAAAGCAATCGACAAGGCCATCCGCCAGACAATCGAGGGCGATGCCGAACTGCGTGGCAGGCGTGACCTGTTGCTCAGTGTCACAGGCGTCGGCGAGACGCTGGCCGCGTTGCTTTTGGCAGAGATGCCCGAGCCCGGGGTTCTGCGCCGGAGTGGCGAGTTGGTTGCCTATGCGGGGCTCAACCCGAGCCACCACCGATCCGGCACCTCGATCGACCGCCCGACGCGCATCTCCAAGATCGGCAACGCCGCGCTGCGATCGTCCCTCTACATGCCAGCACTTTCCGCGATGCGCTTCAACCCGGCCGTTGCGGCGCTCGCGGCGCGCCTGAAGAGCGCAGGCCGCCTCAAGCCCAAGCAGATCATCGTGGCTGCTATGCGCAAGCTCTTGGTGCTCTGCTTCGGCGTGCTGAAAACAGGCCGCCCCTTCGACCCGGCCATTGCGATGCGAGCCTGAGCCTCAGCGGGTTCCCTATTTTGCTGTTGCCACGCATCACGGCATCTACCGCGACGCTACCCTTTGGTTCTACCCTTTTCGCGCAAATGTGCGGGCATTCTCTCCCGAAGGCGTTAGGATTACAATCGCAACCAGAGAGGCACCCAACATGTCCTTTTTGACGCGCCGCGAGATAATTTCCGGAGCAGCAGGCTTGCTTGGGTCTGCGACACTCCCGGTTCGAGCGTTGGCGGATTTCACCGGACCGTTGCGGTTTGGACTGACGCCGGTTTTCCTGTCGAACGACCTTGAGCTGCTCGCGTCGTTTCAAACTTTCTTGGAACGCGCCACAAGCCAGCCCGTGCAGCTGGTCACCAGGCGAACCTACCAGGAGATCACGGCGCTGCTGGTTTCGGGTGAACTCGATGCCGCCTGGATCTGCGGGTATCCGTTCGTTAAATTTCGCCAGCAGCTCTCCCTCGTAGCTGTGCCGATCTGGAAAGGGCGCTCCCTCTACCAGTCGTACCTAATTGCTCGTGCGGGGCGTCCAGCGCAGGGCATCGACGACTTGCGCGGCGACGTTCACGCCTTCTCGGATCCCGATTCGAATTCGGGTTACCTTGTGACGCGAGCGCTACTCGGCGAGCGCGGTATCGGCCCGGATACCTTCTTCCGCAAAGCGTTCTTCACCTACGGTCACCGCAATGTAATTCGCGCGGTCGGATCCGGGCTCGCTCAGTCTGGCAGCGTTGATGGGTATGTCTACGAAGTTGTACAGGAGGTGGAGCCTTCCCTCGTGAAGTCGACGGAGGTGGTGCGGAAGTCGGAGTGGTTAGGCTTTCCCCCGATCGCATGTCCGATCGCGATCAAGGACAGCGAACCCATTTCCAAGCTGAAGGCAGGTCTGCTGGCGATGAACCAGGACCAGACTGGTCGGACGGTTCTGGACATGCTTCGTCTTGATGGCTTTGCGTCTGAGGAACCCAGCTTGTTCGACGCTATCGCTCATAAGGCGCAGCTGGTCGACAGCCTCGGCTGACATGCTTAGCTGGCTGAGGCAGCTGCCGATTACGGTCAAGGTGCCGCTTGTGGTGGTCGCCGTGACGATGGCGGTCAGCGCGGTCATCTCTGAACGCGTATTGAGCCGCCTCGGCCAGCTGCAGCGCGATCACCTTTCTGCCTTGGCAGAAGCCTACCTTGATGGGCTATCGTCCTCCTTGCTTCCGGCGCTGCTCAGGGAGGATGTCTGGGAGGTCTTCGACGCACTAGACCGGTCGCGCGCGCTCTACGCCTCCCTGCGCCCTGTTGAGACGATCGTGACAAAACCGAACGGAGAGGTGGTCGCTGCGAGCGACCCCGATCACGTTCCTGTCCTGTCCGACCTTCCGGCAGCGATGCGCGCCCAGTTCCGGCCTGACGAGGTTGCTTTCAACGAAGACGGCACGCGCTCGTTCCTCCAGCGCGACCTACGCTTCCAGGACAGATCGGTGGGCACGATCTATGCCGTTCTGGACATCGCGCATCTGGTGGCCGAGCGCCGCTCTATCCTACGCACTCTGGTCGCAACCAACAGCGTGCTCGCAGTGCTCTTCGCCGGATTAGGCTACCTTGCCGTGAACCGAATGGTTCATCCGCTTCGCGTCCTTGGCGATCACCTGGAAGGAGGGTTGCGGGGTCATCCGCAGCCCATCGCCGGGCGGCAGTTCCCCAGCCACGGCAGCCCATTCATCAGGTTGTTTGCCAGTTACAATGATCTCGTCGAGGCGGAGCGCGAGCGGGAGGCGCTGTCGGCGCGCCTTGCCGAGGAAGAGAAAGTCGCAAGCCTCGGACGGCTGGCGTCGGGCATGGCGCACGAGATCAACAATCCGCTCGGAGGTTTGTTCAACGCCATCGACACATTGAAGACCCACGGTGAGAAGCCCTTGGTGCGCGCCAAGTCCGTGTCCCTGATCGAGCGTGGTCTGTTCGGGATCCGCGACGTCGTCCGCGCAACACTTGCAACTTATCGGAATGACGACGCTGCACGTCCCCTGTCCGCGCAGGATTTCGAAGACTTGCGGGTTCTCCTCGGACCGGAACTGCGCCGCCGCCGACAATCCGTCGACTGGCATGTCAGCACAGCCCCGCTCCCGGAACTACCTGGGAATCCTGTGCGGCAGGCGGTGCTTAATCTACTTCTGAACGCGAGTGCTGCCGGTGGCGACGGTGGCCGCCTGGCCGTCTCCGTGGACGTGGAAAGTCGAGACGCGCTGCGCATCACTGTCGGCGATTCCGGTCCTGGGATGCCAGAGCGGGCCGCAGCCATTTTGACCGGAGATCAAAGCTACGCCATGCTGCGCGACGGCAAGGGTCTTGGGCTCTGGATGGTCCGACGCCTGACACAGGAACTGGGCGGTAGCATCGAAGTGAACCGTTCACCACTTGGAGGCACAACGGTCGAGGTGCGGGTGCAAGCAACTGCGCCGCAGGTGCAAGCTGATGTCGCGTGAGGCTCGGCGGATCGCTCTGGTCGAAGATGACCCCATCATGGGGGAGTCGCTCGTCGAGCGGCTGAGGCTGGAGGGCTTTGATGTCGCGTGGTGGCAGGAGGGTAGCTCTGCGCTCAAGCACCGTTTGGCTGACCTCGGCCTCCTGATCTGCGATATCCGCCTGCCTGACATGAGTGGCGAAGAGCTCTTCCACGAGATTGCGGACCTCCCCGGGACCCCGCCCGTTCTCTTCATCACCGCTTATGCTGATATCGACCAGGCGGTTCGGCTCATCCGGGCGGGGGCTGGCGATTTCATAACCAAGCCCTTCGCGATGGACGACTTCCTCCCCCGCGTGAATGCGGTGTTTCGCGATCGACCCGGTGGAGAAAACGATCCAGTCCTTGGCGTCTCAGCGGCCTTACGCGACATCGAGAGCATCCTCCGCCAACTGGCCGATCACAGCCTCCCCATCCTTCTCAGCGGCGAGACCGGCGTCGGGAAAGAGGTCGCAGCCAGGTTTCTGCATACCGCCTCGAATCGGGCAGAGGCGCCATTCATGGCGGTTAACTGCGCTGCAATCCCCGCCGATCTGCTCGAGAGCGAACTCTTTGGGCACGAGAGAGGCGCTTTCACGGGGGCCCACAGCCGCCACTTGGGCTACGCTGAGCGCGCCAAAGGCGGAACGCTGTTCCTGGATGAGATCGGCGACATGCCGATCGTGCTTCAAGCAAAGATGCTGCGGCTCCTCGAGGACGGCATCTTCTTTCGGCTCGGCGGGGAGACCTCGGTCAGCTTTAGGGGCCGGATCGTCGCCGCATCGAACCGAAATCTTGGGTCAGCAGTCAGGTCCGGTCAGTTCCGTGAAGATCTTCTTTTCAGGCTGAACGGTCTAGCCGTCGAGATCCCGCCGCTCCGTGATCGGCCCGACGATATCCTTTGGCTGATGGATGCGCTCTTCCCTGCCGATCAGGCAGCCAAACGCGGCGTCAGGGGCATAGGTGTCCTCGCAGAAGAGGCCGCCCTCAATCATCGTTGGCCCGGAAACGTCCGCGAGCTTCGCAATCGGCTCCAAAGGGCCGCCGCATTGGCCGCCGGTGAGTGGGTCATGCCGGGCGACCTGTTTCCAGATGCCGGAGCAACGGCCAGCGAGACCAAATCCTTCCCGACGCTGTCAGAGGTGCGAGATGCGGCCGAGCGGCGCCAGATCCGGAGAGCGTTAGGGACGACCGAAGGTCAGATTGCGGAAAGTGCCAAGCTTCTCGGCATCTCTCGGACAACGCTTTGGGAGAAGATGCGCCGGTTCGGCATAGAGGGCGGCCCCTAACGTTCGGAATATCGAACCGACGGCACCGCAGCATGTCCGGAATTCCGAACACCAGAAGCACCCCCGTCGGAATTTCTCCAACAAGATCAACGCTGGTTCAAAGTGGCACGCCGCATGCCTCTCTTTGTGCAAGCGCCGGAAGGGCGCGGGCAATGGAGGAACCAGGATGCGCTGCCGCAACATGGCGGATATTGGCCGTCGGCAATTCTTGAAGGGAAGCGCTTTCGCAGCAGCAGGTGTCGCTGCCGCGGCCGCTCTACCGGAGCAGGCGAAAGCTCAGGGAAACGCGCGGGTAAATTACCCGGCTAACCGGCTGGCGAACGTCGGCGATCTGACCGTCAACGAACCTTTGGATGTCGCCTACCCCGATGAGAATGCACCTGGCGTTCTTCTCAAACTCGGAACTCGTGTGCCGGGCGGCGTAGGACCTGACGAGGATATCGTCGGCTTTACGACCATCTGCCCGCACAAGGGCTATCCGCTCTTCTACAACGCGGAGGACCGCAGCCTCGGCTGTCCCGGTCATTATTCAAAGTTCGATCCTGAGAAGGGTGGGCAGCAGATCTGGGGTCATGCGACCCAGAACCTGCCGCAATACACCCTGCGCGTCGACGACAAGGGCGATGTCTACGCAGAGGGGCTTGATGAGCTTCTCTATGGCCGCCTGTCGAACGTGCTCGTCTAAGGAAGGATCAGAACATGGCTTACAAGCGTCAGATCGACCGCCTGCCGATCATCCCGGCAGACGCCAAGGTGCACAACGTCGTGTGCCACTATTGCATCGTGGGCTGCGGCTATCACGCCTACTCGTGGGACATCAATCAGCAGGGCGGCACGGCGCCCGACGAGAACATTTTCGGCGTTGACCTGGCTCAGCAGCAGGAGGCGGAAACGCCGGCCTGGTACTCACCGTCAATGTACAACGTCGTCAAGCAGGACGGGAAAGACGTCCACATTGTCATCAAGCCCGACCGCGAATGCGTCGTGAACTCGGGCCTGGGCTCCATCCGTGGCTCCCGCATGGCCGAGATGAGCTACAGCCGTCAGCGACATACGGAGTTGCAGCGCCTCACCGATCCGATGGTCTGGCGCTATGGCCAGATGCAGCCGACGAGCTGGGACGACGCGCTGGATCTGGTTGCACGCGTGACCGCGGCGGTTATCAAGGAGCAGGGCGAGGACGGCGTCTTCGTCTCCGCTTCAGATCACGGCGGCGCCGGCGGCGGCTACGAATTCACCTGGGGCACCGGGAAACTTTATTTCGGCGCCATGAAGGTGAAGAACATCCGCATCCATAACCGCCCAGCCTACAATTCCGAGGTTCATGCGACGCGCGACATGGGCGTCGGCGAGCTGAACAACTGCTATGAGGACGCCGAGCTTGCCGACACGATCTTCAGCGTCGGCGCCAACTCGCTCGAAACCCAGACCAACTATTTCCTGAACCACTGGGTGCCGAACCTGCGCGGCACGTCTACGGAGAAGAAGAACGCGGAACTGCCCGGCGAGCCGCACGAGCCGGCGAGGGTGATCATTGTCGACCCACGTCGTACGGTCACGGTGAATGCCTGCGAGGTGGAGGCCGGCAAGGACCGCGTCCTGCATCTGGCGATCAATTCCGGCACCGATCTCGCCCTCTTCAATGCTCTTTTCACCTACGTCGCCGACCAGGGCTGGATCGACAAGGACTTCATCGGGGCCTCGACCAACGAATTCGACAAGGCGCTGGCGGCGAACCGCACCACCGTCGAGCAGGCCGCCGAGATCACCGGTCTGGCGCCGGCAGACATCATCAAGGCCGCGGAATGGATCGCCATGCCGAAGGATGGCATGCGGCGGCGCACGATGTTCGCCTACGAGAAGGGTCTGATCTGGGGCAACGACAATTACCGGACAAATGCGGCACTGGTGAATTTGGCCCTGGCGACCGGCAATATCGGCCGCCCCGGCGGCGGCTGCGTCCGCCTCGGCGGGCACCAGGAGGGTTACTCGCGGCCATCGGATGCGCATGTCGG
>JACCSN010000511.1 GCA_013812985.1 Hyphomicrobiales bacterium
GGCGGCGCGCCACGGCCTCCGTGGCCTGCTCTACCGTCATGTTGTCGAGGAAGCCGGAATTGATGATGCGACCGTCGCCAAGATAAGCTTCGCGGCCGATCTGGAAGGTCGCGGCGTCGCCGCCTTCGGGCAGCACCACCGGGAGGACAGGTAGGCCGTACGCGCGGGCGAAATCCAGGTCGCGCTGATCGTGCGCCGGGCAGCCAAAAATAGCGCCGGTCCCATAGCCCATGAGGATAAAGTTGGCGACAAACACCGGCAGAGTGCGATCGGGCAGGAACGGGTGCCGGACCGCTAGGCCCGTATCGTACCCGCGCTTCTCCGCCGTCTCAATCTCCGCGGCTGATGTTCCACGTTGGCGGCACTGATCAATGAATTCGGACAGCTTCGAATCGGATCCGGCACAAGCCGCCGCCAGCGGATGATCCGGAGCCACCGCCATGAAGGAAGCGCCGAACAGAGTATCGGGGCGGGTCGTAAAAACTTCCAGAAAATGAGCAGGCGCGGTTTGCGTTTCGTATTCGAAATGAATTCGCAACCCTTCGGACCGGCCGATCCAGTTGGTTTGCATGAGCCGGACCTTCTCCGGCCAGCGGTCGAGCCAATCCAGCGCCCGCAGCAGCTCCTCGCTGAAGCTTGAAATCGTCAGGAACCACTGCGTCAGCTCGCGCTGCTCCACGGTGGCGCCTGACCGCCAGCCCTTTCCATCGATCACCTGCTCATTGGCGAGCACCGTCCGGTCGACCGGGTCCCAGTTCACCTTCGCGGTCTTGCGAGCGACCAGCCCGGCGTCCAGGAAGTCGAGAAAGAGCCGCTGCTGCTGGGCATAATATTCCACGTCGCAGGTGGCGAATTCGCGCGACCAGTCGAGGGCCAGGCCCATCGATTTCAGCTGCCCGCGCATGGTCGCGATGTTCTCGTAGGTCCACGTCTTCGGATGCACATTGTTCTGCATCGCGGCGTTCTCGGCCGGCATCCCGAAAGCGTCCCAGCCCATCGGGTGCAGGACATTGAAACCGGCGGCGCGCTTGTAGCGCGCGATCACGTCCCCCATCGCATAGTTGCGGACGTGCCCCATGTGAATGCGTCCCGAGGGATAGGGGAACATCTCGAGGACATAATATTTCGGCCGCGGGTCGTCCGTGTTCGTCTCGAAGAGCCGGCGCCCCGACCAGACCCCCTGCCAATGCGGCTCGACGGCGCGGGGATTGTAACGCTCGGTGATCATGTCTTTCCTGAACCGCCGGGAAGCGCCAAACCTTCAACAGAAACCGTCACGAGGGTCAACAAGACCCGCCAAATTGCGCGGCTCGCTCCCGCGTGTCAGCCGAGCCTGAAAGGAACAGACCGACTATGGCGGGAGCCGCGCACAGATTGGCGGAGGTCAGGGCGCGAATCGCCGCCGCGGCCGAGCGGAGCGGCCGCGATCCGAAAACAGTCAGGCTGATTGCGGTGTCAAAGACCTTCGAGCCGAACGAGATCGAGCCCGTGCTCAGAGCCGGACATGCCGAATTCGGCGAGAACCGGGTTCAGGAAGCCGGGCGAAAGTGGCCAGGTTTGCGGGAGTCCTGTCCCGGCGTTCAGCTGCATTTGATCGGTCCGCTGCAAACGAACAAAGTACGCGACGCGATCGCCCTCGCCGATGCCATTCACACCCTCGACCGCGACAAGCTCGCCGCCGAGATCGGGAAGGAGATCGCTCGCCAAGCGCGCCGGCCCACCCTGCTCGTGCAGATCAATACGGGCGAGGAATCTCAAAAGGCGGGAGTCGCTCCCCGTGAGGCGGGTTCGTTCGTGCAACGATGCCGGGACACGCACGGGCTGACGATCGACGGGCTGATGTGCATTCCGCCCGTCGACGCCGATCCCACCCCGCATTTCACGATGCTGCGGCAACTGGCCGGGCAGCTCGATCTCGCATTGCTGTCGATGGGCATGAGCGGCGACTTCGAGACCGCGATCCAATGCGGGGCAACGCACGTGCGGGTGGGGAGCGCGATATTTGGGGAGCGGGGAAGCCTGGGCGGGCAATGAAGACAGGCCTGCGGAAACAGGCTCATCCCGTCCGCCTGACCCGAGGGAGCTTGCGAGGCTTCGGCTCCACGAGGAATTCGGGTCGTGGCCCGGCAATGGCGAGCAGCCGATTCAGATCGCCGGGCCGCAGCGCGATGCAGCCGGCGGTCGGAGCGAAGCCGGGCCGGCAAAGATGCAGGAAGATGGCGCTGCCGCGGCCGCGGATGCGCGGGCGGAGGTTCCAATCGAGCACGCCGACGACATCGTAGAGCCGATCGTCCCGCCACATCGTCTCGTGGCCGGCCGCCGAGGGGAGACGGATCGGGCAATTATAGCGGCCGTGCCGGGCGTCCTCGCACCAGCCATCGTTCGGGCGCATGGCGCGCGCCGGGAGCGGCGTGCGCGGGCCCAGCAAGCGGTCGCGGCGGACGGTGAGATATTCGAGGCGCAGGCGCCCCGCCGGCGTGGCGCCGTCCCCCTCGCGCTTCAGACGCGTGACGCCGCTCCGCCCGAGCGCGCAGGGAAGCAGGAGCGGCCCGCAGCGCAGGAGGCCGCGATGCCGTTCACGGGGTGATGAAAACACCGTGATCCGTCGTGTTGTACTCGCGCCGGCGGCGAATTTCTGCGATTTGCGGGCTCTCATCCGCGCTCCGTGCTGTCCAGTCCGCGATATGGCGTAAGGGCGCGCGCTCGCATAACCTTGTACCCCATCTCATTACGAGGCACGCATGACATCCCGCAAGATCCTCCTCGTCGACGACGACGCCGATCTGAGCGAGGCCCTCATCGACCAGCTCTCGCTATACGACGAATTCGAGCTCACGCACGCGGCATCCGCCACGGCGGGCATCCAGGCGGCGCGCGACGGGCATGTCGACCTCGTCATCATGGATGTCGGGCTCCCGGACATGGATGGGCGGGAGGCGGTGAAGCT
>JACCSN010000514.1 GCA_013812985.1 Hyphomicrobiales bacterium
ACGACATGCACGCGACTGGCATTTACTCCTGGGCGTATCTCCGTCGGCTTGGAGCGGATCACCCGGCGCTGTGGGCGGGCTACCTGGAGGAACTTTCCGAAAAGGGGTTGTCGCGCGGCCGGCGACAATAGATCGCGGGCGCTAATTTCAAGGAAGTGAGGTCAGGTTTATGCTCGTTGCAGCTACGCTAGCATCGGAGCCCCACCTCGGTTTCCCCACCTGTCGGCATTGCCGGACTTGATCCGGCAATCCATAGCGCGACGGACGGTCCACACGCCGAGAGCCGCGCTATGGATGCCATGGTCGAGCCATGGCACGACGACAAGGAGGACGGTTATATATGACGAACAGGATTTCGTTCCCCTGCCTTTAATCTTGCGCCGCGTCGCTTTGGCCATCGCCGGAGGCTATGGTCGCCTCATCAGCCATTGACGCGGTTTGATTCGGCTCATGACCTTCGCGTTCCGACGCCTGCTCGCCGTCGTGCTCCTTCTCGGCCTTGCGGGCCCAGCCGCCGAAGCCGCGTGCCGGCCTGAGACGTACGAGGACAACGAGTATACTGTCTGCTCGTTCGACCTGACCAACACCAAGGTCCTGATGTTTTGGAGCAGGGCGGACGGCTCGCCGTATCGAACATTCTCCGCCCTGGACGCGGACCTAGGGGCGGAAGGGCGGGAACTGGCATTCGCCATGAACGGCGGCATGTATGCCGACGACCTGAGCCCGATCGGACTCTACGTCGAGGATGGCGAGGAGTTGAAGCCGGCCAATCTCGCGGAGGTGCGTGGCGAGCCCGGTTCGATCCCGAATTTTTTCAAGAAGCCGAACGGCGTCTTCTACGTTGCTGGGGACGAAGCCGGGGTGATGACTACGGAAGCGTATCTCACGGCGCGCCCCCGATCCGATTTCGCCACGCAGTCCGGCCCGATGCTGGTCATCGACGGCGCGATCCATCCGGCCTTCATCGTTGGCTCCACCGACCGCAAGCCGCGGAACGGCGTCGGCATATCGAGCCCTACGGAGGTGCATTTCGCCATCACCGAGGGCCGCGTCAACTTTCATGACTTCGCGCGCTTCTTCCGCGATCGCCTCGGCTGCGAAGACGCGCTTTTCCTCGACGGCGGCTCGGCGCCCGGCCTTTACGCGCCGGAGCTCGGCCGCGACGACGCGCCGGGCCACGGTGGCTACGGGCCGGTCATCGGGGTGGTGCGATAGCAAAGCCGTCAGGCGGCTTGGGCCTGCGGTTCGGTGACGATGCCGAAGCTCGCCCGCAATCCTGCCCGTCCCGCTTCGGTCAGCATGACCGCGCGGCTGTCTCGGAGGCGTTCCATCCAGCGTCGGTCGAAGCAGTAAGCGGCAAGCGCGGCGCCGACCGATCCGCCGATATGAAACCGCCGCTCCGTCCAGTCCAGACAGGGGCGGCAAAACGCTCGCCGTCGCGACCGCCCCTGGTCGAGGTCGATCCCAAGCTCCCCGAAGAAGCGCAGCCCTGCCGGCGTCACCTCGCCCCCGTCAGCTTGCAGGGCCAGCAGCTCCCGGCCCACCAAAGCATCCGCGATGCCCACCGCGATGCGGCCGGCGAGGTGATCGTAGCACATGCGGGCTTCGCACAAGGCCGCGTCCTTCGGCCCGCGGACGCGATGGCGCGGCGGCGCATGGACCGCGGCGACCGAGCCGATCGCCTCAAGCATTTGGCCGACGAGGGGCGAGGACAAACGGAAATAGCGGTGTCGGCCTTGTTGCAGGACCGTCAGCAAGTTCCCCTCCAAGAGCTTTCTGAGGTGCAGGCTAGCCGTCTGCGGCGAGACGCGCGCCCGAAAGGCCAGCTCCTTGGCGGTCAAGGCGCGCCCGTCGATCAAGGCTTCGAGAATGGCTGCACGCGCCAGATCGCCGAGCAGGGCGCCGATCTCCGCGAGATCGTTGTTGCTCTTCATGGCCGAACTCTACGGACAGAGGGCGGCGCCCGGCAATCCGCATCGCTTCGGCGACGACCGAAGCGTCTCCCGGACAGCCGAAGGCCGATTGCCGGTAGGAGGAAGCTCTTCGCGGAGCAGAACCATGACCCACCCGACCGGACCAGTCGCCCCAGATCCGCTCCGGCACCTTGTCAGCCTTCTCAGGCGTTGGATGGAGCGCGCCGAGCAGCGCCGCATCTTGGGGGAGATGGACGACTACCGGCTACGCGATATCGGTCTCGGGCGAGACGAAGCCTCGGCCGAAGCCAGGCGCCCATTCTGGTGCGGCGACGATCCGCGGACCGTGCAGCGGAACACGACGCCCCGTTGCGGACGGCAGAGGTTTATTCCGCGAACCGGGACGTGATCGATTTCCTACCCCTGCTTCACCGCCCTCAGCGAAAACGACAGCGGAAACGCCGGCATCCCGTCCGGCAGCCGGAACAGGCCCGCTTCGCCCGCCGGGACCATCATCGGGAA
>JACCSN010000521.1 GCA_013812985.1 Hyphomicrobiales bacterium
AGAGAGCGTAGGCCACCACCAGCACGGTGTGATTGGCGCCAGCGGGAAAGACCCCGTGGGGCTGAAAGTCAAAGGTGCCGGATTGGGTGTAGGTGAGGATGATGGCCGGCAGGAGAAAGATGAATGAGGTGCCTAGCTGGTACAAGAGGTACTTTTGCCCCGCGGCGTAGGCCGCCTTCGACCCAGTGTGGGTCAGCAATGGGTAGGTCAGGAAGGTGAGAAGCTCGTAGAAGATGTAGAGCGTGATCAGGTTGGCGGAAAAGGCGATCCCCATCGTGGCGGCCAAGGCCAGCGCAAAGAAGGCGTAATAACGAGTTTGGGCATGCTCCCGCAGATGGCGCATGTAGCCGATCGAAAAAATGGTCGTCAGGATCCAGAGAAAGGACGCGGTGATGGCGAACAAGAGCGCGAGGGCATCCACCCGGAACGCAATCGCAACCTGGGGCAGAAAGGAGAGAACCGTGTAGTGCAGAATCTCGCCGTCCATTACCGGCGAAACCATCGTCACGACTAGCAGAAACTGAAGCACCGCCGCGACAAGGGAGCAGCCTTCTCGGAGATTTGGGCTGCGGCGGGTCGCGACGATCAGCGCCCCGCCGACCAGAGCGACCGCCATCGCCAAGAACGGGGTCATCGATTCAGTCTGCATGCTGAACAGCCTGCGAAGCGGAGCCTTGCTCGATCCGCTCCACCACCGCTTGCACCGAACCCCGAGTCATCGTCAGCAGAGGGTTGGGGACGAGACCAATCCACAGGACCAGCACCCCCATCGCCACGGCGATGATCGCTTCGCGAGGGCGAAGGTCCTGGAGACTGCGCACAGTGCCACGGGTCACCGGACCGAAGAAGACCCGCTCATAGGACGAGAGGAAGAACGCCGCGCTCAGGATGATGCCGAGGACAGCGATCGCCGCGACCGCCCAGTGGGCCCGGAAGGCGCCCAAGAGAATGAGGAATTCGCCCGGAAACCCACTCGTCCCGGGCACCCCGATAAAGGCCAAACCGATAATGAAGTAGAACGTGGCGAGACGAGGGATTTGCCGCGCGACGCCTCCGAACGCTGCAAGCTCAGATGTCCCGGTGCGGGCATGGAGAAAGCCGGTCAGGAAGAGCAGACCGGTGGTGGCAATCCCAAGATTGATCATCAGCAGCAGCGCGCCCTGCAGGCCCTGAACGTTCAGCACAAACAGGCCCAAGAGGGCGAGCCCCACGTGGCCAACGCTGGCAAAGGCCAGAAGCCGGCGCAAGTTGGGCTGGACCAGCGCGATCAGCGCCCCGTAGAGGATTGCGATCAGCCCAAGCACCGCCATCAGCCAGGCCCACTCCTGGGCCGCCTCGGGTACCAACGGGATCGCAAAGCGGAGCAAGCCGTAGATGCCCAGCTTGAGGCCGACCAGCATCACGCTCAGCCCCACCGGACCTTCCATCAGCGCTGTCGACAACCAGGTATGGAAAGGAAAGACCGGACCCTTGACCGCAAACCCGAGGACCAGCAGGAAGAAGATAAGCGTCTGCCGCTCCGGTGGTACCGCCATGGTCAGCAGTGTCGGGAAATCGAATGAATAGGTTCCCTGCACGTCGTAGGCATTCAGCCCAAGCAGCACGATCCCAGCCAGCAGCGGCACCGAGCCCGCGAGCATGTACATCACATACTTCAGTGCGGCATAGTCGCGCTGCGGACCAATTCCCCAAAGGCGGATCAGAAAGTAGCTGGGAACGAGGATCAGCTCCCAGAAGACGAAGAAGAGGACGAGGTCCAACGCCGTGAAGATGCCGATGGTCGTCGCCTCCAGCGCGAGCAAGGCGATCAGGTACGGCTTGGGACGAAATCGCACGCTGCTCCACGATGAGAGCATCACCATCAGCGTCAGGAACGCCGTCAGCGGGACAAAGAGCACGCTGATCCCGTCGACCCCGACGTGATACCCAACACCGATCCCCGGCATCCAGTCGATCCGCTCCCCAAACTGGATATCCGAGACCCCGGGGTTGAAGTTGAACGTCATGGTCAGTGCGAGCAGCAACTCGAGCGACGCGCCCGCGACCGCCACCCGGCGTGCCAGGTGATCATCCTTGATGAAATTGACAAGGATCGCCCAGACGACGGGGAGTAAGATCAGGATGCTCAGAATCGGGAACCCGATCTGCTGGGCGGCTGACACCTCATTGAGGATCACGATCTCCCTCCCAGCCGATGGCGAACCACGCCTGCGCGCCGGATGCTCATCAGTCTGCCTCCCCGAGCCGCCAGGCGATGCCAGTGTTCTGATCCACCTCGACCGCGGACCGCTGCTCCATCCGAGTCTCAAGCGCCCTGAGCGAGCCGCTCATCGTATTTAGGATTGGCCCCGTATCGAGCCCGATCCAGAAGACGAGTCCGCCCAGAACGAGCGCGATCACCAACTCCCGGGCCCTCAGGTCCGGGATCTTCTCCAACCTCTGCGCAACCTGGACACTGGCCGGATCACCGAGGAAGGCCCGCTGAAAGTAGAAGAGAAAGTAGGATGCTGCCAAGAAGACACCGAGACCACTGGCGGCCGCCATCACCCAATGGACTTGGAACGCCCCGATCATGACGAGGTGCTCACCATTGAAACCGTTCGTGCCTGGCAACCCGATACCGGCAATGGCGATGATCAAGAACGCGGCGGTCAGGGTCGGCACGTAATGGACCAGCCCGCCCAGGACCGAGAGATCAGGTGGGCCGATCCGGGTCTGCAGAAAACCTGCGATGAAGAAGAGTCCAGCGCCGACGATCCCCAGGTTGATCATCTGGAGGAGTCCCCCCTCGAACCCCGAAACATTCAAGGAGAAGAGCCCCAGCATCACCACACCCATGTGGCTAAGGCTGCTGTACGCCAGGAGCCGGCGCAGGTTGGTCTGGATGAGCGCAATCAGGGCCCCATAGACCATGCCGGTGACGCCGAGGGCGGCCATCAGCCAGAACCACTCCGCCGCAGCCTCGGGCAAGAGCGGAATCAGAAAGCGAATCAGGCCGTAGGTCCCGAGCTTGATGCCGACCAGGAAGACGCTCATCCCCACTACCGGACCCTCTTCAAGGACCTTGGGCATCCAGGTGTGGAAGGGGAAGATCGGCGCCTTGACGGCAAAGCCAAAGAACATCAGGAAGAAGATCAAGCTCTGCAGCTCGACCGGAACCGGCACGGTCAACAGGCGCAACAGATCGAACGAGGCGCTGCCGGTCTCCCGCCCGGCATTCAGGCCGAGCAGCACGATCCCAATCAGCATCAGCGCTGAGCCTGTCAGCATGAACACGACATACTCGCGCGCGGCTCGCTCGCGCCGGGCGCCGGTGCCCCAACGCGTGATCAGGAAATAACTTGGGATCAGCTCCAACACGAAGAAGAGCCAAAATAAGATCAGGTCGAGCGACACGAAGGCACCGATCAGCGTTGCCTCAAGCCCGAGCGTCGCCATCACGTAGTGGCGCGTATCCGCCTTCGCGGCATACTCGGCATAGATGATCACCAGCACCGTCAGGAGAGCGGTGATTGGGAGAAAGAGGACGCTGATCCCGTCGACGCCGACGTGATAGCCAACGCCGATCAGCGGCATCGGGCCAATCTGCTCTACAAACTGCATGTCCGCGACACCGCGGACAAAGCGCACCGCCACCACGAGGGCGAGCAGCAGCTCCAGCCCGGCGCCAGCGAGCGCCACACGATAGGCGCGGTCCTCGTCCCGCACAAAATTCAGGGCGATCACGACGGCGACAGGAAGAAAGAGCAGGACGCTCAGCACCGGGAAGCCGATCTGTTCGGCTGCTGAGATTTCGGGCAGGATCATAGAGTGCCGACCATCACGGAAAGGACTGCGATCAGCAAGATCGAGCCGATGACGAGCGGTCGGCCAAGTGTCTCTTCTGTCCTATTCAGGATGCGGCCAAGCCCATGAGTTATCCGCGGTACGCCCACGTGGACACCGGTGTGGAAGACGTGTCGCTCCGTCTGGGACGAAAGGCCGGCAATCGTCTCATTCAGCCAGACGAGGAATCGCTCCGCGCGGCCGATGATTCCCCGCTCAACCCAGCCCGCTATGTCGCCACTGACCCTCGTCGACCAGCCAAGGGCCCCACTGACACGACCGATACCTTCCCGCTCGACCCAGCCCGCGGCGTCGCCGCTGAGCTTGGTCAGCCGGCCGACGGCGCCGGTCACCTGGCCAATCCCCTCTCGCTCGACCCAGCCCGTGGTGTCGC
>JACCSN010000527.1 GCA_013812985.1 Hyphomicrobiales bacterium
CCGGCCGGGGGCGGAGATCATGCGTTCGAGGAAACGGACGAAACGCGACTGCTCTTCGCCGCTCTGGGCGACCGCCGCGCCGGCGGTGATGGCAGCAGCGGCGGCCGCCGCTACGAGGGCCTTGGCGAACGGTCGCGTCATCTAGAAAGCCTGTCCCAGTCCGACATAGAATGCGACGGAGGAATCCTCGCCGCGGGGGGTGAGCGGCACGGCAACGTCGAAGCGAAGCGGGCCGAGTCCGGTAAAGTAGCGCACCCCAAGTCCCGCGCCGACACGGATATCCTCGGAGAGATCCGGAATGCTCTCGGCGTAGGCGGCGCCCGCATCGATGAACGGCACGATGCCGATCGTCTCCGTCACCCTGAACCTCGCTTCGATCGACGCTTCCCAGAACGAAAGCCCGCCGACCACCTCGTCGCCGATCCGTGGCCCGACCGAGCGGTATTCATAACCGCGGATCGATCCCCCGCCGCCAAGGAAGAAGCGACGGTTGGCCGGAATGTCCGCCAGCTTGCCTCCGACGATGCTGCCGAGCGCGCCGCGGCCGGCCAGGACCGTCCGATCGTCGTCGGAGAGCGAGAAATACCCGGACAGCGATGCGCGCGCGACGAGGGCCGGGGTGCTGCCCTCCAGCTCGAAGAGCGGCTCCGCATTGACCTTGGCGCGCAAGCCTCGCGTTGGGTCGAGCTTGTTGTCGCGTCCGTCATAGTCGAGCTCGCTCGGCAGGCTGACGATCGTATAACGATTGCTGCCGAAGGCGTCCTCGACGTAAGTGCGCTCCACGCTAAGCGCGGTGCTGCCGGTCAGCTTATTGCTGAGCCGATGCTCCAGCCCGCCACGGATGTTGACGCTACGGCTCTCGTAAGCATCGACGAACTCGCGCTTCCCGGCGAGTTGCAATGTTAAGTCGGTGTCGGGCGTGAGCACGCCCGGCTTGCGGAAAGTTGTCGCCGCCGCATAGTTCAGCCCTTGCAGATCCTCTGCTCCGATCCGGCTGACCGCGGCGTCGAAACGCAGGCTTTCGGCGCGGCCGAACAGGTTGCGGTGCATCCAGTACGCCTCGAGGGAGGCGCCTTCCAGGGTCGAATAGGATGCGCCGCCGCCAATCAGCCGGCGCTTCCGCTCAGATATGTTAAAGGTGATGGGCAGGAGCCCGTCAGCGCCCACCAGGTCCGCTTCGGCGATCGAGACGCTGGAGAACACGCCGAGACGCTGGAGCCGCTCCCGCGCCCGCCGGATGGTATCCGGATCGTAGGGCTCGCCGGGCGCAATGCTAGTCATGCGCCGGACGAACTCCCGAACCACCCGCTCCGTGCCGGTCACCTGCACCGTGCCAAGTTGGGCTTCGGGACCCGGGTCAATAACAAGGGTCACATCGACCGTCCGCGTCCGATGATCGGCGACGAGATCGCGGCTTGCTACCTTCGCTTTCGGATGGCCGCGCTGCCGCCAGACTTCGACCAGCCGGCCTTCCGTCTCGAGCACGGCCCCCGAGCGCGCTTCGGCTCCCTCGGTGAGCTCCCAATCGTCGAAATCGAGGGCGTCCCGGTCCTCCACCGTGATCGCGGTTGCCGGCAGGCCCTCGATGCTGATCTCGCCGAACCGGAACAACGGCCCCGGATCCACCGTGACGCTCACCGGCGCCGGGTCGGGAAGCGCCGCATCCGGCGTGACCGCCTCGACGGGCTCGCCGTTCACAAGTATCCGGATCGTTCCGCCGTAGCGGCCGCGTGCGTAGAGCGCCGCCATGATGCGCGCGTAATCGCCCCGCGCCCGTGCCAGAAGGCCCGCGGCGCCAGGGGGCGGCCGGTCCCGTTCCCGATGAAGCGCCGATGCGCTGCGGACAGCTTCCGCAATTTCCTCGTCCGCGCCGACGCTCAGATCAAGCGTGTAAGGCTGCGCATCAGGGACAACGGCGACTTCGGCGTTCGTCCCCTCGAAGAACTTGCGCCCGAACAGCTCGAAGGCGAATGCCGGCGCCGTGGCGGCGCAGCTGACCACGAGCGTCGCAATACCCAACGCCAAGAACAAGCGCGCGGAGATGACGCTATCCAGGAGCTTGGCTGGCCCGAGCGACACGATTTCAAACCCTCGCCCCACTGGATTCAGGCACCTTCCTGCTTCAGGTCAGCATGCATCGGTACAGGCCGAGCACACAATCGCAGTCACCTTGGGCGACAATCGGGCGCAACGCTGAAGCCCAGCGCGCCACCCTCCACCTGTCGCAGTCTCACCTGCCCGCGGCGGTAAAGGCACCTCGGAGCGCGGGCGTTCTTTAGTAGCGCGGCGGGCGTGCAAGCCGGCAGCACAGGCGTTCAACCACCCCTCGGCGCAATACGATAGTGTCCTTAACCGTTCACGAAGGAGGCCCTATGCAGATGAACAAGGTGGCGAATGGGCGGCATGCGGTCCGCGCCGAGAGCCAGGATAGCGTTACGATCCCGGGGGACGCGGGGGCTGGTGCTTGGACCCACTTGCTATTATCGGCTTTATTTTCACGATGATAACGTCGCGACATGCTGGGCCGTGGGGGAACTTCTAGCGCTCGCCGGATGGCGGCACGCAAAAGGGGCTACACCGTCAAATCCTTACGAGGCCATGCGCGCTCGCGCCTGCCTCTCCCACTCCACCGGAAACGGCCTGAACAGCTGCGCGGTGGTCAGCTTCAGCGCTTGCCGCCCATCCAGAACAGCCTCCACGATCTCCGGCGCGAGCAGCGTCAGCCGCAGCACCCTGCTCACATATGAGGCGTTGATCCTCTCGGCCGCTGCTAGCTCCTCGCAGCTGGCGTAAGCTCCATCTTCCAACAGCCTGCGCCAGCGGAACGCACGAGCAAGCGCCTTGACCAATGTGCTGTCGATCTGTGCCCGTCGCGGCGCCCAGGCTGGTGCTCCCTCCGGCGCAACGACCTGCTTCCGCCCTCCCCGCCTCCGCAGTGCCAGCAGCACGGAGACGGTAACGGTGCGCCGATCGGGGCTGACCTCTATCATGCCGCCCTCCTCACGTCCGGGCGCCTGGTCCGGAGATCCTGCACGAGGCTGGCCAGCCCCTCGGTCCTGAGCCGGATGGAGGCACCCTCCCCTCTGATATCGACCCGTTCGATTAGAAGGCCCACAATGCGCGCCTGCTCGGCCGGAAACAGCTCGTCCCAGAGCGGGTCAAAGTCAAGGAGGGTGGTCCTGACCTCCGCCTCGGTGATGCCGCTGTCTTGCTCCCGGGCAGCCCGCCAGGTCGCCACGATGATCTCCGGCGTGGCGAGCAGCTTGCGAAGCTGGTCCATTACCGCACGCTCGATTTCCCCTGCCGGGATCCGCCTGACCGAGCATGCCTCAGGCCCGTTCTTCAGCACGGCTTGGCTGACGTAATAGCGGTAGAGCCGGCCACCCTTCCTGGTGTGGGTCGGTGACATGGCAGCCCCGGTCGGGCCGAAGATCAGGCCCTTCAGCAGTGCCGGCGTCTGCGCTCGTGTATTGCTCGCCCGCTTCCTCGGGCTCTCGCCCATGATGCTGTGCACCTTGTCCCAGAGCGCCCGGTCGATAATGGCGTCGTGCTCGCCGGGATAGCTCTGGCCCTTGTGGACGGCTTCGCCGATGTAAATGCGGTTGTTTAGGAGCTTGTAGAGCGCGCCCTTGTCGATCGGCTTGCCGGTCTTGGCCCTGACGCCCTCCTGCCCCAGCGCCCTGGCCAGCGCCGTCGCCGAGCTGATGCGGACGAAGCGGGCGAAGACCATTCGCACGATCTCTGCCTCCGCCTCGTTCACCACCAGCTTGCGGTCGTTCACGTCGTAGCCGAGCGGAGGATGACCGCCCATCCACATGCCCTTCCGGCGCGAGGCGGCGAACTTGTCCCTGATCCTCTCGCCTATCACCTCGCGCTCGAACTGGGCGAAGGACAGGAGCACGTTCAGCGTAAGCCGGCCCATGGAGGTGGTCGTGTTGAATGATTGCGTTACCGACACGAAGGTGACCTGCTGGCGATCGAACACCTCGACCAGCCGGGCGAAGTCCATCAGCGACCGGGAGAGGCGGTCGATCTTGTAGACGA
>JACCSN010000540.1 GCA_013812985.1 Hyphomicrobiales bacterium
GCGCTGTGGTATCGCGAGGCGCGGTGAGCGAGATGTTCAGCGCGCCGGAATCCAGGGTTCTGTTTGCTTTTAGTATACCACGAACGTAATTAGTACAATTCGAAAGAAATCATTTAAGGCCTTCGTAGGTCGAACCTGGCTTCTTAACCGCAAAGCTGGATTCGCCTATGTCTCGATGGCCCCGAATGCTGTCATCAAACGCCAGACGCCTCCGAAGCTGCTCGCGCCGCCTCTCGCGCGATTTGTCCGGCTCGGTCGCGATCGCCTCGGCTTTCATGTTTCCCCTCATCATCGGCAGTGTTGGCCTGGGCGTGGAGACCGGCTACTGGTACGTCAGCCAACGGCAGCTGCAGCACGTGGCCGACGTTTCGGCCCATGCTGGCGCGCTGAGAAAAAAGGCCGGCGACAGTGCCACGGCCTACACCGAAGCGGCGCGTTACCTGGCCTCCAAGTCGGGCTTCGCCGGGCCGAGCTCGGCGATCCTCGTGAACACGCCTCCATCGACCGGCGCCTTCACCGCCAAGACGGACGCCGTCGAGGTCATCATCTCCGAAGACCTGCCGCGCTATTTTACGTCGTTTTTCACCCGAGATCCGCTGACGATCGAGGCGCGCGCGGTCGCGCGAGTCGACGGCAACCCGACCTGCGTGCTGGCCCTCGCCACGACAGGCTCGGGCGCCTTCCATGTCGGCGGCTCGACCGAATTGAACCTGCCCACCTGCGATATCGTCTCCAACTCGACGCATGCGAACTCCTTTCAAATGCAAGGCGCCGCGGCGCGGATCACCGCCGCTTGCGTCTATTCGGCGGGCGGCGTTTCGGCCAACTCGAACCTGGGCCTGGAAGTTTGCGAGGCCGCCGAGGAGAACGCGGCCCCGGTCGCCGATCCTTACGCCGATGTGACGCAGCCAGCCGTAACGGGCGTCTGCGCCAACGGGAACGTATCGAACACGACCCTCACGCCGACGGAAGCCCATGCCAGCGGGGTGAGCTCGAAGCGCTTCTGCAGCGGATTGTCCATTTCCGGAGCGGTGCATCTCGACCCGGGTCTCTACATCATCGGCGGCGGCAACCTTTCCGGCAGCAACGGAGCCACGCTGACCGGGTCCGGCGTGACGCTGTTCTTCACCAATGGTGCGCGAGTTTCGTTAAGCAACAGCACGACTCAGACACTGTCCGCCCCGACGAGCGGACCCTTTTCCGGAATTCTGATGTTCGGCGACCGCAACGATCCTAACCTCAGTCACACGGCCAGAGGAAGCGGCTCGTCCTCATTCCAGGGCGCGATCTATTTTCCGGCCGGGCACATGGATTATCGCGGCAACTCCGCCAGCACGAACGGCTGCACGCAGCTGATCGCCAAGACGATCGACTTCGGCGGGAACTCGAGCTTCAGCTCCTCGTGCGACGCCGCGGGAACGCGTTCGATCCGCGCCGGCAGATACATCACGGTGGTCGAGGAAGCGTGATGCACCTCCTCAGCACTCTTCTGAAACACGGAAGCCTCATCGAGGACCAGCGCGGCGCGTCCACGGTCGAACTCGCGATCCTCGCCCCGGTTCTCCTCATGATTTGCCTGTTCACGATCGACGTCGGCTTCGCCGTAAACGAGAAGATGGCGATCGACCACACGGTGCGGGTCGGCGCCGACCGAGCGATGTCCGATCCCGGCGAAAGCGTCGTTCAGGTCAGCCTCCAGCAGGCCGCGAGCAAGAACTTCTCGTCGGTCTCGACTGATCCGTATCCGTCGCCGGGCACATCCCCGTCGGTGCATGTCAAGGCGTCGAGGTTCTGCGTCTGCCCGCAGGATCGCGCGACCCAGGTCGCCTGCACGACCACATGCGCCGCCGGGAAGCCGGTGCTCGCCTATTATCGCCTCACCGGGAAGAAAAGCTACGCGGGCATTCTCGTCCCGAGCATGATTTTCGACTCGGCGCTGGAAGTCGAAGTCAAGTGATGGCTGTCGCAATCCGGACGTGGCTAGCCCGGCTGCGCCGCGACAGCAGCGGCGCCGCGGCGATCGAGTTCGCCTTCGGCGCCATGATCTTCCTCGTGCTTTCCATCGGCATCGTGGAGTTCGGCCGCGCTTCGTTCGTCCGCAACCAGCTGGGCTACGCCGCCGACGTGGCGACACGGGCGGCTCTCGTAGACACTGAGATCACGCAGGCCGAAATGCAGGCGAAGGTGCACGCGGCTTTTCGGGAGAACGACGCTCAGCTGACGATCACATTTACAACAGAAACAGCGGGCGGCCAGGAGTTTCGCGTGCTCTCGCTGTCCTATCCCTTGACGCTGCTGATCCCATTTCTGGAGACCGAGACCGTGACGCTGGCTTTGTCGCGACGAATTTGAGCGCGAGTGCGCGTTTGGCCCGACAATCCTTGCGAACCGGAACGCGCGCACCTCGTCCGGGAGCGCCTCAGCTTAGCCGCTTGCCCGATTGCGGATCGAACAGATGGACGAGGTCGGGCCGCGGCAGGATCGGGATGGTCTCGCCCGGCCTGGCGGTAAGCCGCTCGCGGAACACGCCGGTGATCTCCTGGCCGCCGATCCTGAGCTGTGCCTGCGTTTCGGACCCCGTCGGCTCCAGGACCACGACCTCGGCGGGCACGCCCTGGTCGCTCAGGATGAAGTGCTCCGGGCGCACGCCGTAGGTCACCGGCTGGCCGTGCTGGGCGCGCGGCAGGCCCTCGATCGGCAAGGCCACGCCGTCCGCGGTCCGGAAGCTCGTCGTGCCGTTCACCGCCACCGTGCCGGTAAGAAAATTCATTGACGGCGAGCCGATGAAGCCCGCCACGAAGAGGTTGTCGGGGCGGTCGTAGAGGTCGAGCGGCGCGCCGACCTGCTCCACATGGCCGTCATGCATGACGACGATCTTGTCGGCCATGGTCATCGCCTCGATCTGGTCGTGGGTGACGTAGACGATGGTGGTCGAGAGCCGCTGGTGCAGCTCCTTGATCTCGGCGCGCATCGCCACGCGGAGCTTGGCGTCGAGGTTGGAGAGCGGCTCGTCGAAGAGGAAAACCTGCGGGTCGCGCACGATGGCGCGACCCATGGCGACGCGCTGGCGCTGCCCGCCGGAAAGCTGGCGCGGATAGCGGTCGAGCAGCGGTGTCAGGCCGAGGATCTCGGCCGCCGGCTTCACGCGCGCCTCGATCTCCGACTTGGCCGCCCGCTTGAGCTTCAGCGAGAAGCCCATATTGTCCCTGACGCTCATATGCGGGTAAAGCGCGTAGTTCTGAAACACCATCGCGATGTCGCGCTCCTTTGGCGGCACATTGTTGACCACGCGGTCGCCGATGCGGATCTCGCCGGCCGTGATCGTCTCCAGGCCGGCGATCATCCTGAGCAGAGTTGATTTCCCGCATCCCGATGGTCCGACAAGGATGACGAACTCGCCGTCGGCGATGCCGATGTCGACGCCATGGATGACCTCGACGTGGCCGAACGCCTTGCGCACGTTGCGGATATCGACAGACGCCATTTCCCCTCCCCGCCGGCTCGCACGGCCTGTGTAAGCCGGTCCGCCTCTTACTGTTGAGCGATCCGGAGAATGCGAACCGCCTTTGGCGCAAGCTTACACACTGCCGCGCACGCGGCAAAGGCGAACCACAGGGCGATCGGGTAAGTTTGCTGGTGACAGGGCGGGAGAATGCTGAATCGGTTGTGATCCTTTTTGCTTCGCGATGAGGATTGCGGGCGATGGCGCGGCGGCTGGTGACGGCGGACGAGGCGTTCGATCAGGTTGTTGATTTCCTGGAGCATTTTGACGATCGACAACGAAGCCGACGAACGCTCCCACCGGACCACCTATCGCCGCTCCGGCTGCTGCACCGGCAACCTGAGCAGGGGAAAAAGCCATGACATGACTGTTCTCGATGGCGCTCAAGGAAACGAGCTTCCCGGCGATCATGACCATGCCGCCGCCGCCATGGTCCGACACATAGCCCCCGCCGTATTCCCCGCCGCCGTCGTTGCCGGAGATGTTGTCGCGCACATTGGGGTTCGATGCGCCGAGCCCGAGGGAATCCCGGCGCTCCGCCGTCCGCTCGTTCAGGTTGTCGGATTCGTGCCCGTTCGGGTCGGCGTTGTTGATCGGGTCGTTCCCCGCATAAGCGTAGCGGTTGGTCCCCAGGCCCGGCAGGGTCGGATCAAAATCGTCCGGCGACAGGAAGCGGCCGAGGCGGGGGTCGAGATAGCGGGCGTTGAGGAAGACGAGCCCGGTCTCGTCGTTGTGGCGTTCGCCGATGAAGCCGCGCGAGATCGACAGCGCCGGCGCCTGCGCGCCGAAGGGGAAGTAGCTCGCCGCCTCCTCGACCACGCCGCCGCCGCTGGTCCGGAGCTGCACCGAGCCCAGATGGTCGCGGTGCAGCCAGAAGGTGGCCGGGCCCGAGCCCGTCGAAGGGGCCGGGCCGATGCGGACCGCATCCGGGTGGATGTATTTGGTCCACACGCCGCCGCCCGTGAGCTCCACGTCGGCGCCAAAATACTGCGTCGGGCTGTCGCCCGTCGATTTCCGCCAGCGGTTGCCGTCCGGCGCGTAGATGAAGCCGGTGGTGATGGCCACCTTGGCTTGGCTTGGCCGAGCACCAGGTTCTGGCGCGCGCTCCACGCCGAGATCATGTGGATGGGCGCCTTCGCCCCGCCCTTCTGATAGGAGCGTCGCAGCGTCTTGCCGTCCCTCGGGTCTTGCCTCCGGCAAGCCCGCCGTCCCTCGGGTCTTGCCTCCGGCAAGCCCAAGGACAGGCTATGGCGATAATGTCGGCGCCGAGCCCGGCGAGCGACGACGCCCAGGCGATGAAGCAGCTTTGGAATTGCGCCGCATCGAGGACGGCGAAGATGTCGCCGAGTTGGTCGTGCGAGGGCGTGCCGTCCTTGAACGGCCGGAAGCGGCG
>JACCSN010000557.1 GCA_013812985.1 Hyphomicrobiales bacterium
TGGCAGATCACCAGGGCGCAGCAGGATGAATTCGCCGTCGCCTCGCAGAACAAGGCGGAGGCGGCCCAAAAAGCCGGGCGCTTCCGGGACGAGATCGTCGCCGTGACGGTGAAGAGCCGCAAGGGCGACGTCGTCGTGGCCGACGACGAATATATCCGCCACGGCGCGACGCTCGACAGCGTGGCCAAGCTCCGTCCGGCCTTCGACAAGGAAGGCTCGGTGACGGCGGCAAATGCGTCGGGCATCAATGACGGGGCGGCCGCGACGGTGCTGATGTCGGCGGAGGAGGCGGAACGGCGCGGGATCACGCCGCTCGCCCGCATCGTCTCCTGGGCCACGGCGGGCGTCGACCCGGCCATCATGGGGACGGGCCCGATCCCGGCTTCGCGCCGCGCTTTGGAGAAGGCCGGCTGGACGAAGGACGACCTCGATCTGGTCGAGGCGAACGAGGCCTTCGCGGCGCAGGCTTGCGCCGTCAACAAGGACCTCGGCTGGAACCCCGAGATCGTCAACGTCAATGGCGGCGCCATCGCGATCGGCCATCCGGTCGGCGCTTCGGGCGCGCGGGTGCTGAATACGCTCCTCTTCGAGATGAACCGCCGCGACGCCAGGAAGGGCCTGGCGACGCTGTGCATCGGCGGCGGCATGGGGATCGCGCTCTGCGTGGCGCGGGACTGATAATTTTTGAAGGTCGGCCGCGAAGGCTGGCCCTAACCGAGACGGCCGGAACAAGGCCGTCCAACAAGGGAGAAACGACAATGGCCAGGGTCGCGCTGGTGACGGGCGGGACGCGTGGAATCGGGGCGGCGATCGCCAGATCGCTCGCCGAGTCGGGGCATCAGGTCGCCGCGACCTTTGCCGGCAACCGCGAAAAGGCCGAAGCCTTCAAGGGCGAGACCGGAATCCCCGTGTTCCAGTGGGACGTGGCCGACCCGGCGGCATGCGAAGCGGGCGTGAAGGGGGTCGCGGAGGAGGTCGGTCCGGTCGATATCCTCGTCAACAATGCCGGCATCACCCGCGACGGCTGGTTCCACAAGATGGATCACCAAGCCTGGTCGGCGGTGCTCCGAACCAACCTCGATTCCATGTTCACCATGACGCGGCCGGTCATCGACGGCATGCGCGACCGCAATTTCGGGCGGATCGTCAACATCTCCTCGGTCAACGGCCAGAAGGGGCAAAACGGGCAGGTGAACTATTCAACCGCCAAGGCCGGCGTGATCGGCTTCACCAAGGCGCTGGCGCTGGAGAACGCCCGCAAGGGCATCACGGTCAATTGCATCTGCCCGGGCTATATCGACACCGACATGGTCGCAGCGGTGCCGGAGAAGGTGTTGGAAGGGATCATCCAGGGCATCCCGGTGAACCGGCTCGGCAAGGCGGAGGAGATCGCCGCGCTGGTCGTCTATCTGGCCTCCGACGCTTCCGCCTTCATGACCGGCGCGGTTCTCTCCATCAACGGCGGGCAATATATGGCCAACGGCTGAATCGCCGCATCTCCGTGATCCGATTGTCGCTGGACCGCGTTATAGGAGTCCTTACTTGTCCGCCATCATTCGGATCGGATCGGCATGTCCGAAATGGAGCTCAGACCCGAGGAGGCGCGCAGCCGCTTCCTCCCGCAATGGCTTGTGGCGCCAGCCTGGTGGCGTCCGGTCTGGGCGATCCTGCACGATTCGATGGACGGCCTCATCCGCCATGACGGGATCATGGTGGGGAGCGCGATTTCCTATTCGCTGATTTTCGCTCTGTTTCCTTTCGCGATCTTCCTGGTGGCGCTTGGCGCCATGTTCGGCGGCTCCGACCTCTCCGATTATATCAGCCGCGAGGCTTTGGCGGCATTGCCGGAGCATGTCATCCGCACGCTTGAGCCGGAGCTCAACCGGGTGTTCCTGGTCGCCGGACGCGCCAGCCCGCTCACCTTCGGCATTCTCGTCACCCTGATCTCGATCACCGGCGCGGTGGAAGCGATCCGCGACGGTCTGAATCGCGCCTATGGCTGCGCCGAGGACCGGAACATGGTCCGCCGCTACGCGTCGAGCCTGTTTTTCGTGCTGATCGGGATGGCCTTCATCCTCATCGTCGCGGCGCTTGGGATCGTGGTCCCGATCGGGATGGACTTCCTGCACCGCTACTTCCCCGAAATGAGCTTCGAGGTGAGCATGCTGGAAATTGGCCGGCAGGCGCTCCTGGTTCTCGTCACTTTCGCGATGCTTCTCGCCTTCCATCTCCTGCTGCCGGCCCGTCGGCGGCGCTGGAAGAACGTCGCCGGCGGGGTGCTCCTGACCCTTTTCGGATGGTGGATCGCCGGCAAGGTGTTCGGTTTCTACATCACGCGAATCGCCAATTACAGCACCACCTATGCGGGCCTTGCCGGGATCATCGTGCTGATGTTCTTCCTCTACATTCAGTCGCTGATTTTCCTCTACGGAGCTGAAGTGAACCGCTCGATCGCCGATTTCCGCGGCAAGAGCCTGTGCCGGAAGGGAAGCTGAGGGCGGGGGCTGGATTCCTTTCCCAGAGGGAGAGGGTGGCTGCGGAGCAGCCGGGTGAGGGGTTGCGGCGCATCCTGTTTGGACTCATACGGCATCCATCTTGGATCCCAATATGGCCGACGCCGCGCGCCCTCACCCGCCCGCTTCGCGTGCACCCTCTCCCCCGTGGGAGAGGGAAAAGCTCCGCTGCGGCCACGCTGATCGGCGCCACGGCGATCCTGATGTGGTCGGCGCTGGCGCTGCTGACCGCCGCAAGCGGCGCCGTGCCGCCGTTCCAGCTTGCCGCCATGACATTTTCAATCGGAGCGCTGGTCGGCTTCGTCTGGATCGCCGCGGGCAGGCGCTGGCGGGAGCTGGCGCAGCCCTGGCCGGTCTGGGCGCTCGGCATCGTCGGGC
>JACCSN010000564.1 GCA_013812985.1 Hyphomicrobiales bacterium
CCGCCACGCCGCGCGTGCAGGTCGTCGAGCCTGTCGAGCAAGTCCCGCCTGGGAGTCGCCCCTCGCAGATATCCCTCCATCAGTTCGCTGGCCTCGGCTTGGAACCGCGGATAGCCGGGATAGCGCGGCCTGATCCAGCTCGCCTCCATCGTCGTTCGCGTCGCCGAGAAGGCGCCGGCGAAGCGAGCATCGGCCGCTGAGCCTGTCCACGCCTCGATGCGTGCCGGCTGGCCATGATGGGAAGCGAACCCGGTCTGGATTTCGGGCCGGAGAAGATAGGCGGTGTAGGCGAGGGCCGCATCCGGGTCGCGGCACTTGGCGGAAATGCCGAGGCCGGTTCCGCCAAGAGTCGAGCCCGACGGGTCAGGCCCGCGTAAGCCCGGAAGATCGTGAAAGCGGAGCGGGTTGGGGTAATCCGATTCGGCGTAGGTGGCGTAGAGATAGACGGCAGGGCAGAAAACAAGGCGGCCGTCGGCCGTCATCATCTCGTGCAGGGCGATGCTGTCCCAGTCGAGCGCTTCGGCCGGACAGAGCTCGAGCAGCGCCTCCATGGCGTCAAGCGCATCCGTGGCGGTCTCCCGGTCGACCAGCGGCTCGGTGGGATCGGTGCGGCAAGGCCGGCCGAGATTGGCGCAGAGCGTGAAGAACGTCATCAGGCTGTGGACGCCCTTGCACGCGATGGCGAGCGACAGGCCGCGGCGGCGGGCGGCCCTGCCCAGGGACAGCGCCTCGTCCCAGGTGGACGGCGCTGCCGCGCCGAACGCGGCGAGGAGGTCGGGCCGGGAGGCGGAGACCTGACATGCCGCATCGATCGGCAGCGCCCAGATCCGCCCCTCGTAACGATAGCTCGCCAGCGAGGGGCCCAGGAAGAGGCGATCGTCCAGGCCAGGCAAGCCGTCCAGGGGGATCAGGCAGCTTGTCGCCGCGATGTCGCCGCAGAAGGGATGATCGAGAATGATCAGGTCGAAACTTTCCGCGAGCCTGGGCACAGGTTCGAATTCAAACCCGGCCAGCGAGCGTTGCGACCAGCTGATATCAATGTCGGGGTGCTCGGCGCGAAAGGTGGGGGTGGCGGCGCTGAGCGGGCCGACGGCGCGGCGGTGGCCCCAGTTTATCCCTCGCAGCATTCGGGTCATGATGGCCGCGAATTCCTTGACACCCCGGAAAAGCCGCAGCTAAGCTCGCAGTCCAGAATAAGAAACTCAAGTCCGAAATACCGGACTGAGATCGAGAATCAGGTCGGGGAAGACGGGAGAACATGCGATGACATTCCGGAGCACTGTATCGGCTGCGGCGCTGGCCGCGGCTGCGATTACTGGGGAAACTGGCGCGCCGGCCCTCGCGGCGGCTGCCGATGAGTGTGTGAAGGTGCTCGGCTACGAGTGGAGCGGCGAGAAGCAGTCGATGGACCCCGCGGACATGCAGTCCGGGGATGACGCGTATCATATCTTCGCTGTCTACAATCGCCTTGTGGACATCGACGACGACTTCAAGGTCCTGCCGGAACTGGCGACCGAATGGTCGGTGTCGGCGGACGGCAAGACCTGGACCTTCAAGCTCCGCGACGGCGTGAAATTCCACTCGGGCAAGGATTTCACCTCCGCCGACGTGGTCTACACGTTCAAGCGCCTCCTCGACCCGGCCCAGGGTTTTGGCTCGACCGCCGTGCTGCAATTCATGGACGCGAACGGGATCGCCGCTCCGGACCCGCGCACGGTCACTTTCACCACCAAGGAGCCGGTCGCCGAGTTCCCGGTGCTCATCTCCAACAAGTTCACCAACATCGTGCCGGAGGGCGCGACGCATGAGGCTCTGCGGCTGAAGGGCGACGGCACCGGCCCGTTCATGCAGGAGCAGTTCACGCCCAACGAGCCCGTGCGCATCCTGCGCAAGAACCCGAACTATTGGGACGTCGGCAAGCCGAAGGCCGAGTGCATCCGCGTCACGGTCGCCCAGGAGCCGGTCGCGGCGGTGAGCGCGATCAAGGCGGGACAGGTCGATCTCGTGCTCAACGTCGATCCCTCGATCATCACGGCGCTCCAGGGTGACCCGAACGTCGAGCTCCTTGAGACCGGCGCGTCGAACACCATGACCATCTCCATGTGGATCGACACGCCGCCTTTCGACAAGATCCAGGTCCGCGAGGCCCTGAAACTCGCCGTCGACCGTCAGGCCATGCTGGACACCGTGCTCCTCGGCTTCGGCGAAACCGGCGCGGACAGCCCGGTCCCGCTCACCAACCCGGCGGCGCATGTGAAGGAGGCGCCCAAGCAGGATATCGAGCGCGCCAAGCAGCTTTTGGCCGAAGCCGGCCATCCGGACGGCCTGAGCTTCGACCTCTACACCGCCGAGGGTGTGCCCGGCATGGTCCGCATGGCCCAGGTGTTCGCCGAGATGGCCAAGCCCGCCGGCTTCAACATCAACGTCATCGTCACCCCGGCCGAGAGCTATTGGGACGAGGTCTGGCTGAAGCAGCCGATCCTGACCTCCGCCTGGTCGATGCGGCCCCCGGGCGAGGGCTTGGCCGTCGCCTATACCCAGGATGCGAAGTGGCCCGAGACGCATTGGGTGCGCCCAGACTATGACGCCCTGCTCCTCAAGGCCAACACCACGGTCGATGAGGCGGAGCGGAACAAGCTCTACCAGGATGCCGGGCGCATGGTGGCGGAGGAGGGCGGAGTTATCGTTCCGATGTTCGTCCACCAAGTGCTCGCCGTTCGCAAAGGCTGCACCGGCTACGAGCCGCGGGCGCAGAACTTCAACCTGAATTTTGAGGATCTGAGCTGCCAGTAAGAGATCACGGTTCCCCGAGCGGCCGATAGTTGCACGGGGAACCCATTCCCGACAGGAACATGGAACGGTGAGCATCACACGCCTCGTCATCGGACGTGTCCTGTCCTCGCTCGTGACGCTCGTCCTGGTGTCGCTCCTCATCTTCTCGGTGCTGGAAATACTGCCCGGCGATGTCGCGACCCGCGTGCTCGGCCGCGACGCCACGCCGGAATCGCTCGCCACGGTGCGGGAGCGGCTCAACCTCGACGACCCGGCCCATCTCCGCT
>JACCSN010000573.1 GCA_013812985.1 Hyphomicrobiales bacterium
TCCGAAATTCAGCGCGAACAGGTTCGCCTCGCCGGCGCCCGCCACCGGCTCCGGCAGCACCGCGGCGATCTTCACCAGCGCCTCCTCCGCCGCCAGCGCCAGCCGCGCGCCGCTCCACGCCTTGACGAAGCGCGCGCCGAGCGTCAGCGCGGCGAGCTCGTCGCGGGTGAACATGAGCGGCGGCAGCTCGAAACCGGAGCGCAGGATGTAGCCGACGCCCGCTTCGCCATCGATCGGCACGCCGCAGCCGACGAGGTCGGCGCCGTCGCGGTAGATCGTCCGTTCGGAGACCTCCAGCCGCTCCGCGAGCCCACGCGCCGTCACCAGCCGGCCGCCTCGCAAGTGCTGGACGATCTGGAACAGGCGGTCGGCGCGGCGCATCAGCGGGTCTCAGCCCTTGGTGAAAAGGCCGATCGAGTTGCCGTCCGGATCGAGGCAATAGGCGAAGCGCCCCGGCGGTATCTTCAGGATCGGCGAGAGCACGCGCCCGCCGCTCTCGCCGACTCTCTGCAGCGCTTCCTCCAGCGGCTCGGGCGCGGCGAGGTGGATCGTGTTGCCGTTGCCTTCCGCAGCCGGCTTGCCGGGATAGAGGTGCCTCGACAATCCACTCTCCATGTTCTTGGTCGCGAAGATCGCCATCGGGTTCGGGCCGGTATTGTCGTCGTGGAAGCTCGTCCGCAGCACCGTCGCATAGAACGCCTTCGAGCGCTCCATGTCGGTGACCGGGATTTCGAACCAGACCATCGAATGTTCGGGCGTGACGCTGTCCATGTCGGCGTTCCTTTCCAGGTTGAACACCGCCTCTATCCCACAAGCCTCCTGACAGCCTTCTGTCAGGAGCTTACGCCTCCTTCACTGCGACTGTATAATTCAGCGGCAGCCGGCCGCCATCGGCGTAGATCGTCTGGCCGGTGATGTAGCTCGCCTCGTCGGAGGCCAGGAACGCCGCGATCGAGGCGATCTCGGCCGGCTCGCCGATCCGCCCGAGCGGCGTCCGCGAGAGGAGCCGGCGCTTCGCTTCCGGGCTGGCGTTCACGGAAGCCAGCATGTCGGTCATGATCGACCCCGGCCCGATGGCGTTGACCCGGATGCCGTACGGCGCCAGCGCCAGAGCCATCACCTTGGTAAGCTGGTTCACCCCGCCCTTGGAGACGGAATACGGAACCTGGTTGGCGATCGCGAAGACGGCGTTGACCGAGCTCATATTGACGATGGCCCCCGGCTTCGCCCCGCTTTTCACCTGGCCGACCATCCGCCGCGCCACTTGCTGCGCGACGAGAAACGCGCCTTTCAGGTTGACCCTGAGCACCCGGTCAAAATCGGCTTCGGAGACCTCCAGGAAATCGGCGGCATGGACAATACCGGCATTGTTGACGAGCACATCGACGGCGCCCCAGGCCTGCACGGTCGCGGCGACGAGGTTCTCCACCTCCGCCTTGTCCCCCACATCGCAGCGGACGTAGCGCACCGCCCCCAGAGCGCCCGCCTCCTCCACGGCCCGGCCTGCGGCATCCTCGTCGACATCGGCGATGACGACGCGCGCGCCGTCCGCCGCGAAGCGCCGCGCCACCGCAAGGCCGATCCCCCTGGCCCCGCCGGTGACGATGGCGACCTTGTTGTCCAGCGGCATCCCGAACTCCTGACCTTACCGACCCTGGCCCCGGCGTCCAAACCGGTCAACCCCGGCGCGCGGCGCGGTTTCGGGCCAAACCCCGCATCGCAACCGCGCCAATATCATCAGCCCCTAAATGCCTCTATCCTCCGCAAACCCGAGACCCGCGCCCGTTCGCGCGGGCCGGAGACCGCGGGAGAGCGCCCCTTGTCCGAATCGGACCTTGCGATATCGATGGCGCTCGGCGTCGGCCTCGCCGCGGCGACGGGCTTTCGCGTGTTCCTGCCGCTCCTGGTGATGAGCGCGGCGGCCAATACGGGACATCTCCCCTTGAGCGAAGGTTTCGCCTGGCTTGCCACGCCCACGGCGCTGGCCATGCTCGGCGTCGCGGCGCTGGCGGAGATTTTGGCCTATTACGTCCCCGGCGTCGACAACCTGCTCGACGCCCTGGCGACGCCGGGCGCGTTCCTCGCCGGCACGGTCGCCGCCGCCGCGGTCATGACCGACCTGCCGCCGATCGTGAAATGGGCGACCGCCATCATCGCCGGCGGCGGCGCGGCCGGCCTGATGCAGAGCGTCACCGCGCTGGCGCGGGCGAATTCCACGGCGCTGACGGCAGGCCTCGGCAACCCGGTCATCGCGACGGCCGAGCTTCTCGGCGCCGGCCTCGTCTCCATCCTCGCCGTCGCCGCGCCCTTCGCCGCGCTGGCCGTGGTCGTCGTCTTCGCCTGGCTGGCGCTCCGCCTGCTGCGCCGCCTGCTCAGGCGCGGTGATCCGCGGGCGAGCGATCCGGGGGCGAGCGGTCCGCGGGCGAGCGGCCCCCCCGCGTCAGGCGGATCGGGGTAGCGCCTTCCGATGAGCGACATCGCCCAGAAACCGCGCCTGAAAACCCGCCCGAAGACAGCGCGGCCGCCGCTCCACAAGGTCATCCTCGTCAACGACGATTTCACCCCCCGCGAGTTCGTCGTCACCGTGCTCAAGGCGGAATTCCGCCTGAGCGAGGAGCAGAGCTACCGGGTGATGATCACCGCCCACCAGCGCGGCGCCTGCGTCGTCTCCGTCTACGCCAAGGACATCGCCGAGACCAAGGCGACGCGGGCGACCGAAGCCGGCCGCAACGCCGGCTACCCGCTGCTGTTCACCACCGAGCCTGAGGAGTGAGGCGCGTCCCCTTGCCCCTTGCGGGGGAGGGCCAGGGAGGGGGGAGGGAAACCGCCGCCGCCGTCCTCTCTCCTCACGCCACTCGCGGGGCTCGCATGGAGCTGAGCCGCAATGCGGGGCCATCAGCAACCGCCCAAGCGGCAATCCGAATTACGCTTCGCCGCCGCGCCTTTCCCGAAGAAGAGGCACGGACGCCCTCGTTCGGCGACCTCAGCCGCCGGAAGCCTCCTTCGCCAGTTCCTCCGCCCCCGCCTCCAGCAATTCCTCGACCACGCGCGGATCTTCGCCAAATGTCACGGCCGTGTCCGGGATGCCGATCAGCAGGAGCGGGCACGGATTGCCGACGCCGCGCTTCACGCGGTCCTGGAGCTTTGACCAGTGCGTCGTCGCCACCCCGAACTTGTCGCCGACGAAGTGGCTGGTCCACGCCTCCCGAAACGGGATCGGATTGGCCGCCCGGTTCACCCGCTTCAAAACCTCGTCCCGCTGCCGCTTGGTGCGGGCGATGCCGCGAGCGTCCAAAGCCTCATGGCTGTCGATCTTATTCTGATCGACCCAGCGCCGGACCAGCTGCGGCAAGGCGGCTTGCAGCGAAGGGCCGCGCGTCACGATGACCCCCGCCGAGATGCCGCCCTCGGCGTGCAGCCGCTTGAAGTTCTCAAGATCGCGGTCGAAGAACGGGTCCTTGTTGTTCCATTCGATCTCCAGGGCGACCGAGGCGATCACGTCCTCCGGCGACGCAAAATTCCGCACGTGATCGATCTCATGGGAGATGGACTCCCGAGGCACGCCGTTGATCGTCTTGTCGATGCGGAAGTTGCGCTTGATCCAGCCCTTGGCGGCCAAACCGCGCCGCAGCCGCTGCGTCCCCTTCGTCTCGCCGCCGCCGGAGCCGATGATCTCCTCGATCGGGATGGTCAGGCCGCCGAGCACCTCGGCCAGCTCTTCCAGCACCGCCGGAAAATCGACGGTGAGGATCGCCTCCGCATGGGAGAGGAAGGCGATCTCGTAGCCGACGTCGATCAGCGGTTGAAGAACGGTTGATCCCTGGCCCATTCTGGATTATCCGTGGATAAGCTGCCGAACAAAGGGTGAACCGCCGTGATCTCTTTCAACCAGCCGCGCGCCCCTCATCTACCCTTGAGCGGTTTCGATTCGGTTGGCGAGTCGCGGGCGGTCAGCGGAGCAGCCATGTCAGACGTCGGAATTCGCGCGGCCGCCGGCCTCGCCGCATTCGCGCGCGGCCGCAAGTTCAGGACCATCCTCGCCGATCCGCCCTGGCAGTTCCAGAACCGCACCGGCAAGGTCGCGCCCGAGCACCGTCGCCTGGCGCGCTACGAGACCATGACGCTGGACGACATCTGCGCCCTGCCGGTGGAGGGGATCGCGGCGGAGCCGGCCCACCTCTATCTCTGGGTGCCGAACGCGCTCCTGCCGGAGGGCCTGCGCGTCATGGCCGCCTGGGGCTTTGGCTATAAGTCGAACCTCGTCTGGCACAAGGTCCGCAAGGACGGCGGCTCCGACGGCCGCGGCGTCGGCTTCTATTTCCGCAACGTCACCGAGCTGATCCTGTTCGGCGTGCGCGGCAAGAACATGCGGACTCTCGCGCCTGCGCGCAGCCAGGTGAACATGATCGAGACGCGCAAGCGTGAGCACTCTCGCAAGCCCGATGAGCAGTACGACCT
>JACCSN010000104.1 GCA_013812985.1 Hyphomicrobiales bacterium
GAGAACGCCGGGCCTTGGGGCGAGTTCAAGTTCTTCGGCGAAGGCGGCGAAGCTTCCACGGCCGTTCCGCCTCTCTCCTCCGATCGCGTGCGCCACGATGGCGAGATCGTCGCCATGGTGATCGCCGACACTTACGAGGCGGCGCGAGAGGCGGCCTATAAGGTTCAGGTCGCCTTTGAAGAGGAGCGACCGAGCGCCACCCTGGAGTCGCCGGGCACGGAAATCAGGGAAGCGGCCGAGGTCAACCCGGAGCACGAGGATCCCTCGATCGGCAACATCGAAGAGGGTCTCGCCCAGGCGGCCGTGGTTTTCGAGGCGGAGTACCGCACGCCGGCGCAGCACCATAACCCGATTGAGCTGTTCGCGACCACCTGCGTGTGGAACGGCGACGAGCTCACCGTCTACGAGCCGAGCCAGTTCGTGGTCGGCATGAAGAACGGCCTGGCCCGCCAGCTCAACGCCGAGCCGGCGAAGGTTCGCGTCGTGAGCCGGTTCGTCGGCGGCGCTTTCGGTTCGAAAGGATCGCTCACGCCGCGCACCGCGATCGTGGCGCGGGCGGCTCAACAAATCGGCCGCCCCGTCAAGCTCGTCGTGACGCGCGACCAGGGCTTCACCATCGCCACCTTCCGGGCGGAAACCCGGCACAAGGTCAGGCTAGGCGCCGCGCGCGACGGAACGCTCACCGCCTATGGCCATGAAGCCTGGGAGCTCACGTCCCGCCCCGACAATTACGTGGTCGGCGGCAACAAGAACTCCGTCGCCATGTATGCGTGCCCGAACATCGCCACCAAGGTCCACCTCGTGAAGGCCGACCGCAACACGCCGGGCTTCATGCGCTCGCCGCCCGAGGTGCCGTACATGTACGCGCTCGAGGCCGCCATGGACGAGCTTGCGGTCGCGCTCGACATGGACCCGGTCGAGCTGCGCCGGGTCAACGACACCGACAAGAACCCGGCTACCGGCGCGCCTTATACGAGCCGCTCGCTGATGAAATGCTACGACGAGGCCTCGCGCGCCTTCGGCTGGGAGCGGCGCGACCCGCGGCCGGGCTCGATGCGCGACGGAGACTGGCTGATCGGCTGGGGCTGCGCCACCGCGACTTATCCGACGCAACTCGCGCCAGCCGCCGCCCGCGTGCGGCTTTCCGCCGACGGGTCCGTGCGCGTGCAGATCGCCTCGCACGATGTCGGCACGGGCGCCTACACGGTGATCGGCCAGATGGCGGCCGAAATGCTCGGCGCGCCGATGTCCAAGGTTGAGGTCCAGCTCGGCGACAGCGAGCTGCCGCCCGGCACGGTCGCCGGCGGCTCGGTCACGACCGCGAGCTCCTGCTCGGCGGTGATGATGGCCTCCGAGGCGATCCGCGCAAAGCTCCTCGGCGCCGAGGGCGGCCGGATCGAGAACGCGCGGCTTGTTCGGCCGAGCGGCCAGTCCGAAGAGCTCGCCAAGGCATTCGACCGTCTCGGCGTCGGGACCATCGAGGAATATGCCGAATATACCCCGAAAGGCTCGAAGCCCGGCGCGGTCGCCGGCCTGCACAATGGGCGGCCCGGCATCGTCGGCGGCCCGACGAAGGACAGCACGATGTTCGCCTTCGGGGCGGAGTTCGTCGAGGTGCGGATCAACGCCCGCACGCGCGAGATCCGCACGCCGCGCATCGTCGGCGCCTTCGCCGGCGGCCGCATCATGAACACGCGCACCGCCCGCAGCCAGTATCTCGGCGGCCTGATCTGGGGCGTCGCCTCGGCGCTGCACGAGGCGACCGAGATCGACCCCCGCGCGGCGCGCTACGTCAACGACAACATCGCCGAATACCTCGTTGCCGTGAACGCTGACATCGACCAGGTGGAGATCATCATGGTGCCGGAGGTGGACGAGAAGGTGAACCCGGCCGGCGTCAAGGGCATCGGCGAGCTCGCCAATGTCGGCACGGCCGCCGCCGTCGCCAACGCCGTCTACCACGCGACCGGCAAGCGGGTGCGGGACCTGCCGATCCGGATCGAGAATGTCCTGTAAGGTCTGTCGCGTGACTCGAAAGCACCTCCGCGGCCCTCTAAAAGGAGGGTGTGAGTTTCGGGACGTATGTTAACGGCGAGAGAGGCGGCCTGCGGCTGGCCAAACCCGACCTTTAGCCGAAGGATCGCTCCCCATGTCTCTCACGCTGTATTTCCATCCGCTCGCCTCCTTCTGCCACAAGGCGCTGATTGCCCTCTACGAAAACGACACGCCCTTCGAGCCGCGCATCGTCGACCTCGGCAGCGAGGCGGCCTTCGCCGAGTTCAAGAAGATCTGGCCGGTCGGCAAGATTCCGGTTCTGCGTGACGCGGCAAAGGATGAAACGGTGCCGGAAGCGAGCATCATCATCGAGTATCTCGCAGAGCACTATCCGGGGAAGACTGAACTCGTTCCGGCGGATGCGGACCTTGCGCGGCAGACGCGCCTGCGCGACCGCTTCTTCGACCTTTATCTGAACGCGCCCATGCAGAAGGTCGTCACCGACAGGCTGCGTCCGGAAGGACGCAACGATCCGTTCGGCGTCGAGCAAGCGAAGGCGCTGCTCAAGACCGCCCTCGACATCGTCGACGAGGATATAAACTCCAGGACCTGGGCGATGGGTGACGCATTCGGCATGGCCGACTGCGCCGCGGCGCCGGCGCTGTTCTACGCCGACAAGGTGACGCCCTTCGGCGGCACGCACCCTCACGCGGCCGGGTATCTGGGCCGCCTCATGAAACGCCCGTCCTTCGCGCGGGTGCTTGAGGAAGCGCAGCCGTATTTCGCGATGTTCCCGAA
>JACCSN010000580.1 GCA_013812985.1 Hyphomicrobiales bacterium
GTCCTCGCCTCGCCCAGCACCTCGTTGTTGACGGCGACCAGGCGCAGAGCCACATCACCGACCGGACCGGCCGTGCCGAGCGAGCGCACCATGACATGAAGCCCGTCATTGCCGGAGAGCGTGGTGAGGCCGAGGTCCGTGACGACGAACCACTGGGTCGCCTTGGGCGCGTATTCATCCGTGTTGTTGACGGCGTCCGCAGTCAGCACGTAGGCGCCGGGCTCCAGCTTCGCCTGCAACTCGCCGACGGGAATCGCCGTGGTGATCTCTCGATTGATCTCGCTCGAAACGTCGACCGTGCCTTCCCAGACCTTGACGCCGGATTTCGCCTCGATCTCGTCAGTTTCCCATTCGCCGAGATCGCGGAGAAACGCGCCATCGGCGAGCGTGCGGGCAAGCTGACGGTCGCCGATGCGGAAGAGCTCGGCCTCGATCCGTTGCGTGTTGACCGTGACCACTGGAATGGTTGGCTGGCCGCCTTCCGGCAGCACATAGGCGTTGCCGAGGAAGCGGACGGAAGGCGCGCGGTCACGCACGAAGATGTCGAGGTCGGCGCTCCTGGCGAGCGTCTCGCCATCGACGGATGGGAGCCCCTCGCGCGCCGTCACGTGATAACGACGGCCGTGCTCCACGCCGTCGATGCAGACCTGCTGGCCGCTTGCCTCGACGGCGAGATTGGCCCCGCCGTCAACGCTGACGAAGTCGGCGAGGTCGCCGCTTCCTTCGGCCAGCCGGTCGGAAAAGTTCAGGCAGATGCGCGGCGCGGCGGCGTCGGCCTCCACGACATGATCGACGATGCGGAAGCCGTGCTCGGCGAGCAAGGCCTCGTAGGCTTTGCGCCTGTAGGAGTCCTCGATGAGAGCAAGGCTGTCGCGGTAGGCGCGAATCGCCGGCTTGAAGTCGGAGCGGGCGGCCAGCGCCAGACCGAGAAGCTCGAGCGCCCAGGCGCGGTCTTCAGGGCTAGCAGCGCGGAGATAGGCGTTGATCGCGCCGGAGGTGCGGTCCTCCGCCAGCCGCTGCTGAACCTGCCAATCGTCGCTGACGACCCGGAGGATGGAATTCGTGTAGCTGGTCCACAGGTCGAAGCGCTCCGGCGCGAGGCGTAGCGCGGCGCGGTAAAGGTCGGCCGCCGCCGATGGATCGGATCTCTGCTGGGCGGCGGTGATCGCGCTTTCCAGCCCGTCTTCGCCGCCCGCCGCGTCGGCCAGGCGTCCGACGAAGCGGCGCGCCTCATCGAGATAGCCCTGCGGCAGAAGCCCAAGCTCGCTGACCCGCTGCTCCTCGATGTTCGGCTGCACCTCCGCCGCGTCCGCGATGCGCCCTGAAACCGCGCCGCCGACCGCGCGCAGCTCGCCGACGCCGTTCTTCAGGAAACACCAGCGGGCTTCCAGATTGTAGGTGAAGGCGAGGCATTGGGAATCAGCCACGCAGGCGGCCTGGCAGCCGCCGAGCTCCACGTCCTTGCGAAGATCGTAATCGGCGCCGAAGTAATCCGCGCCCTCGGTGACGACGACCCGTCGCTCCTGCGCGAACGCGCCGGATGGGAGCAGAAGGGCCGACAAGGACAGCAGGCACGCAACAAAAGCGGGGATCAGGCCTCGCATCGAACGCTCCCAAGGATCGGCCACCTCGGCCGAGACACTATCCTGCTCTCATGACAGCCGTAAAGCGGTGTGCGTTGCGTAACCGCCGCTGCCGGTCCCGCCACGCCGCTTGCCGCCGAGGAAGCGGCGCGTATAGTCGGCGCGCGCGCCGAGCCGCTAGCTCGGCGGTGACCCCCCTGGCGGCCGGCCCAAGCAATACAGGAAAAGCCCATGATGGATCGCAGACAGTTCATGACTTCGGCGAGCATCGGCCTCGCCGCTCCGTTCGTCCTCCGCCGTCACGCTCTGGCGGCCGAGGTCACGCTGAAATTGCACCATTTCCTGCCGGCGGTCTCGAACGTCCACAAGAACTTCCTCGCCCCTTGGGCGGCCGAGGTTCAGGCGGCCTCCGGCGGCCGCATCGAGATCCAGATCTTCCCATCCATGCAGCTCGGAGGCGCCCCCCCGCAGCTCTACGACCAGGCGCGCGACGGCGTGGTGGATATGGTCTGGACGCTCGCCGGCTACACGGCGGGCCGCTTCCCGCGGATGGAAGTGTTCGACCTGCCCTTCGTAGCGGCCCGGCGCGGCATCGTGAACTCGCAGGCAATCCAGGAATTCGCCGACAAGCACGCGGCGGAGGAATTCCCCGACGTCCAGCCGCTGGTGATCTGGGGCCAGGATCATGGAGTGATCCACGCCAAGAAGCAGATCCAGACCATGGCCGACATGAAAGGCGCAAAAATCCGCTCGCCGACGCGGCTCTGCGCCGAGGCGCTGCAGGCGCTTGGCGCCACGGTCGTCTCGATGCCGGTGCCGCAGGTGCCGGAGGCGCTGGCGCAGGGGGTGATCGACGGCTGCGTCGTCCCGTGGGAGGTCGTGCCTTCCATCAAGGTGCACGAGCTCACCGGCTTCCATACGGAAATTCCCGGCTCGCCGACGCTCTATACGACGGCGTTCCTGTTGGTCATGAACAAGGAAAGATTCGCCGGCCTGCCGGAGGATCTCCGCAAGGTACTTGTCGAGAAGGGGGGCCAGCGCGGCGCCCAGATGGCCGGAAAGGCTTTCGACGACCGCAACGCCGAAGTGATCGCGCTGGTGAAGGAGCGTGGCAATGTTGTCGTCCAGCTTGCCGATGACGAAAAGGCCCGCTGGGTGGAGGCGACGCAGCCGGTGATCGCGACCTGGCTTGCCGACGCCAAGGCCAAGGGTATCGACGGCGACGCGCTGCTTGGCGAAGCCAAGGCGCTCATCGCCAAATACGACACGCCTGCATGACGCTGCCCAGCGGCGCCGGGGAGCCGGCGCCGCGCCCTGCCGCCCGCGGCCGCTTCGACATCATCGTGGAGCGAATCGCCGTCGCGCTCGCATTGACCGGCGGGGCGATCCTCGTCGCCGTTTCCATCACCGTCTCGGCCGGCGTGGTCGGGCGCTGGCTGTTCGGACGCGAGATCACCGGCGCCTTCGAGATCGTCCAGATCGGCGTGGCGATCGCGGCCTTTCTGTTCCTGCCGATCTGCCAGCTGCACGGCCAGAACATCACGGTCGACACCTTCACGGACCGCGCGCCGGCACGCCTGCGGGGCGGGCTCGATGCTCTCTCGGCGTTCGCCTACGGGGTGATTGCGCTTGCTCTCGCCTGGCGGCTGGCGATCGGCGCGCGGGAGACGATCGGCTCGGGGATGGTGTCATCCATGCTCCAGCTTCCTTTCGGCTGGGCGATGGCGGTCGGCGCGGCCGCGCTCGCCTTCCTGGCGATTGTCTCGCTGGTCGTAGGGTTGCGGCATCTCCGCGTGGCGCCGCGATGAGCGGCCCCGAGACGGCATTGGTCGGCTTCGCCTTCATGATCGCCCTGATTGCGCTCCGGGTGCCGGTCGGGCTCGCCATGCTGGGCGTCGGCGCCGCGGGATACGCCTATCTTGCGGGCGGCATGCCGCTCCTCAACCTCGTGAAGACCACGCCCTATTACCTCTTCGCCAACTACACGCTGTCGGTCATTCCGCTGTTCATCCTGATGGGCGCCTTCGCCGAGCGCTCCGGCATGTCGGCGGCGTTGTTCACAGCCGCGAACGCGCTTGTCGGGCACCGTCGCGGCGGCATCGCCATGGCGACGATCGGCGCCTGCACGGCGTTTGGAGCAATCTGCGGCTCTTCCGTCGCCACGACGGCCACGATGGCCCGGGCGGCGCTGCCGGCTTTTCGCCGCTATGGGTATTCCGATACGCTGGCGACCGGCGCCGTCGCGGTCGGCGGCACGCTAGGCATCCTGATCCCGCCCTCGGTCATCCTCGTCGTCTACGCCATCGCCACCGAGCAAAACATCGCCAAGCTGTTCATGGCGGCGCTGATTCCCGGCCTGCTCGCCGCCGTTTTCTATCTTTGCGCCATCCGCTGGGTGGTTTTGCGCCGGGCGGATTCCGGCCCGGCGGCCCCTCGCGTCGCCGCTCGCGAGAAG
>JACCSN010000586.1 GCA_013812985.1 Hyphomicrobiales bacterium
CCGGCGAGGTCATCCTCCAGGTGGGCCAGAAGGCGGTAGCGGAGCTGAAGGACGTGACGGCGCGCGTCGACGAGCTCAAGTCTGAAGGGCGCAGGACCGTGATGTTCCTGATCTCCGGGGAGGCGGATAAGCTCCGCTTCGTCTCGCTGCGCTTCGAGGAGGCCCAGTAAATGGCCTATCGCGCTGCCGGCGCCGCGTTGATGACGAACTCATCCCGCCTGAACCCTTGCAGGTATAGGAGGCCCGTCAGGTCGGCGTGGTCGACGATGCCTGCCGCCGCGGCGCGCAGCGCCGGCTTGGCGCGATAGGCGACGCCCAGCCCGGCCAGCCTGATCATGGCGAGGTCGTTGGCGCCGTCTCCGACCCCGAGCGTTTCCGCCGGATCGAGGTGGAGCCGGGCCGTCAGGTCCAGGAGCGCCGCTTCCTTGGCGCCGCCACCGAGGATGGGCTCGGCGACAAGGCCGGTGAAAGCCCCGGCTTCGGACTGAAGCAGGTTGGCGCGATGCTCGTCGAAGCCGAGGCGTTCGCTGATCGGGCCGGCGAAGATGGTGAAGCCGCCGGAGACCAGGGCAGTGTATGCGCCGGCGGCCCGCATCGTGGCGACAAGGACGGCGGCGCCCGGCATGATCACGATCCGCTCGGCGAGCACCTTGACGGCGACCTCGACCGCCAGCCCTTTGAGCAGGCCGACGCGCTCCCGCAACGCCGGCTCGAACGCGATCTCGCCACGCATGGCTCGTTCGGTGATGGCGGCGACCCGCTCGCCCACGCCGATCTCGGCCGCGAGCTCGTCGATGCATTCCTGCTCGATCAGCGTGGAATCCATGTCGGCGACGAGCATCCGTTTGCGGCGGAACTCCGCGGGCAGGGCGTTTATGTCCACCGGTCGGCCCCGGAACGCCGATCTGACTGCGGCGAGCGCAGGGTTCCGACCACCTTCGAAATGGATTTCGCAGGCTTCTTCGGCCGCAAGCCATTCAGGTGAGCCGGCGCTGGCGCCGGTCGCATTGAGCGCCTGGCGCGCACGGTCGATGTCCGATGCCGCCAGCGGCGCTTTCTTTGCAGGCGCAATGAGCGATAGGACATGGCTCATGCGGGATTTGCTCGACCGGATGGAGAATGCGCGGGCCGTGCTGATAGCCGGGCCGACGGCGAGCGGCAAGTCGAGCACGGCGCTGGAGATCGCCGAGCGCTCCGGGCAGCGCGGGCGCCCCGCGATGATTGTGAACGCCGATTCCATGCAGGTCTATGACGCGCTGCGCGTCCTCACCGCCCGCCCGAGCCCGGCCGACGAGATGCGCGCGCTGCACCGCCTCTACGGGCATGTCGCCGCCGAGGCCCGCTATTCGGCTGGAGCCTGGCTCCGCGACCTGGCCGTGGTTCTCAAAGAAGCTCAAGAATCGAGCCAGCTACCAATCCTGGTTGGCGGAACCGGGCTCTATTTCAAGGCGGCGACGGAGGGCCTCGCTGCTACGCCCGTCGTTCCACGAGAGGTGCGGGAGCGATGGTCCGCGCAGCTCGCCGCCGGCGGCGCCGCGGCGCTCCACGCCGAGCTGCGGAAGCGTGATCCCGCCGCGGCGGCGTCGATCCGGCCGACCGATCCGCAACGGCTGGCGCGCGCTCTTGAGGTTCTGGAGGCGACCGGTCGCCCGCTGGCGGAATGGCGGCAACGGCAACATCCGCCGTTGTTGACCGGAAACGTCGCCTGCTTCGTTTTCGAGCCGGACCGTGCCCAGCTCTATCAGGGCATCGAGAATCGGTTCGACAAGATGGTCGACGCTGGCGCGCTTGACGAGGTCCGCGCCCTGTTGGCGCGCGGCCTCGATCCGGCTTTGCCCGTCATGAAAGCCATCGGCGTGCGGGCGTTCTCAGCCTTTCTCAGTGGCGAGATCGCGCTCGGGGCGGCGGTCGAGAAGGCGAAAACGGAAAGCCGCCGCTATGCCAAACGGCAAATGACCTGGTTCCGCAACCAGATGCGCGGCTGGGAGCGAGTGCGTTCTTGAGGCCCCTGAGGTTGTCGTCCCGGTTTGACGCGAAGCGGCAAGACCGGGATCCATAGACGCCGACGACCAGCGAGCGCGGGCCCGATAGCGTCGCCCATTCGGATCGGTTCGGCGTTTATGGATCCCTGACAGCCTCGCGGGCTCGGCTTCCGGGGTGACAAGCGGCGTCACACACCGACATCCCGGTAATAACTTCCCGGCTCAGCCGACCGCTTTGCGGAGCTCCTTTGCCCGCTTCGGGTTCTCGCTCAGGCCCGGTGCGAAGCTCCCCCGGTCGGCTTCGCCATTGACGATGTGATCGATATCGGCGTGCGGCACGGGACGGCCGAAGAGGTAGCCTTGCGCCTGTTGGCAAAGCTCGGCGTTGAGGAACTCGCGCTGCTCTTCGCTCTCGACGCCTTCGGCGAGCACGGGAATGTCGAGGCTGCGGCCAAGGCTGAGGACGGCGGTGACGATGACCGTGGCCTGATGGCGCGAACCGATCTTGTCGACGAAGCTTTTGTCGATCTTCAGCTTGTCGAACGGGAACGCCTGAAGCGTGGAGAGCGACGAGTAGCCGGTGCCGAAATCGTCCATGGCGACCGCGACGCCGAGAGCCTTGATCCGGCGCAGCATGTCGAGCGCCCGTTGCAGATCGTCGATCAGGGCGCTTTCGGTGATCTCCAGCTCCAGCCGATTGGCCGGCAGCCCTGTTTCCAGAAGGATCTGATGGATGAGCTCGGGCAGGTTCCCGAGCTTGAACTGGATCGGCGACAGGTTCACCGCGACGGGATAGGGTTTGCCCCATGACGCCGCCTCGGTGCAGACGCGCCTCAGGACCCATTCGCCGAGGCCCAGGATCAGGTCGGTCTCCTCGGCGATGGCGATGAATTGCGACGGCGCGACGAAGCCGTGCGTCGGATGGTTCCAGCGCGCCAGCGCCTCGAAGCCGATGATCTCGCCGGTCGCCATGGAGGCCTGCGCCTGGTAATGCACCTCCAGTTCGTTGTTCTCGATGGCCTGCGTGAGCTGCTGCGCCAGGATGCGCCGCTCGCGGACGCTCTCGTCCATGTCGGGGGTGAAGAAGCAGACGCGCGCGCGCCCCTGCTCCTTCGCCCGGTAGAGCGCGAGATCGGCATTGGCGAGGAGCTTGCGGGTGTCATCGCCGTCGCGTGGGAAAATGGCGGCTCCGACCGTCAATCCGACATGGAACGGCTGTCCCGCCAGCTGAACGGGGTTCGTGAAGGACTGCAGCAGCTTGTCGGCAAGGCGGCCGGCGGCAGCCGGCTGGTCCCGGCCTTTCTGCACGATGACGAACTCGTCGCCGCCAAGGCGCGCCGCGAATTCGTTGTGCGACAGGAGCGCCGTGATCCTCGCGGCGGTCGCCTTGAGCATCTCGTCGCCGGCGCCGTGACCATGGACGTCGTTGATTTCCTTGAACCGGTCGAGGTCCACCACCAGGAGCGCAACCTGGCCGTCGCGGGCCTTCATGGACGCGATGTCGTTCTCAAGCCGGTCCTGGAACGAGGCGCGGTTCGGCAGGCCTGTGAGTGTGTCGAAATGCGCGAGGTAGAGGATGCGCTTTTCAGCCGCGCGCCGCTCGCGCAGATCGCGAACGGCGAAGATGCGCCGCACGGCGCCCCCGGATTCCGTGTTCCGCGCCAGCACCTCGACGGGGATCGCGCCGTCTTCGGAGACCAGCTCGGCTTCGAAGTGCTCCAGGGTGCGATCGCCGTCATAGTGCAGGATTGCCCAAATCGAGCTGTTGCGCAGCGCCGCCGCGCGGAGCGGGCCGACAAGCTTCTGCACCGTCTCGTTGAAATCGAGAACGATGGCGCCGTTGGTCAGGATGAGACCTTCCACCGACGCGTTGGCGATATTCTTGAGTTGCGTCTGAGCTTCCTTGCGTGCCCCCCGGGCGATCATCGTCGTCGCCAGGCCGGTGCTGACGAGGAGCAATCCCATGGCAGTGACGAAATAGCCCAGAATCGCGGGGTCAATGACCGTGGCCGGAATAGCGGCGCCGGGGCTGGGCGCGATGCTGAGCGCCGCCATGCCGACGAAATGCATGATGCAGATTCCGGCCGCCAGGAAAATGGGGGCAATCACCTGAACGTTTCGGCCTTCAGCCCTGGCCCGGCCAACCGCGAGAGCGCCGCAAGCGGCGACCAAAACGATCCCCATGCCGACCAGGAGGTTGTTCCAGGCCAGCGTCCCCTCCATATGGACGCTCGCCATGGCGGTGAAATGCGCGGCGGCGGCGCCGAGCCCAAGGATGGCTCCGCCGACGAAGCCCGAGCCTTTCGGTCCGTTCGCCGCGACGGCGAGCCCGATCGTGGCGAGGACCACGGCGACGAAAAAGGATGCGCCGGTCAGCATCGGGTCGTAACCGATGTCGAGCCCGGGCCGGAAAGCGAGCAGCGCGACAAAGTCCGCGGTCCACATCACCGCGCCCGCCGCGAAGCCGGACAGGAACAGCCATCCACTGCGCCCCTGCCCGTGGGTTTCCCTCGACTGAGCGAACAGGAACAGCGTGATGAAACTACCGAGCGCGCCGATAGAAGCGGCCAGCAGCACGAGCTTGGGGTCGTGACTCTGCAAAATTTCGGGGCCGTCGAGGAACACTAGGACGCTCCTGC
>JACCSN010000621.1 GCA_013812985.1 Hyphomicrobiales bacterium
TGCGAGTTCGGCTTCTCCTGCATGGGTTACGAGATCGCCGGCGCCTGGGGCGCCAAGATGGCCGACGAGACCCGCGACGTGCTCTGCTTCATCGGCGACGGCTCTTACCTGATGATGAACTCCGACATCTACTCGACCGTGCTGACCGGCCATAAGCTCATCGTCGTGCTCTGCGACAACGGCGGCTTCGCGGTGATCAACCGCCTGCAGAACGCCAAGGGCGTGCCCTCCTTCAACAACCAGATCGCCGATTGCAAGATCGTCCGCCAGGTCGACGTGGACTTTGCGGCGCACGCCGCCTCGATGGGCGCGCTGACGCGAAAGGTGGAGAGCCTCACCGACCTCGAAGACGCGATCCGCTGGGCCAAGGGGACCGACCGCACCACCGTGCTGGTGGTCAAGACCGACGCTTATCAATGGACGCCGGGCGACGCATGGTGGGATGTCGGCGTGCCGGAGGTTTCCGCGCGGCCCGAGGTGGAGAAGGCGCGGGCGGAGCAGGAGGCCGGGCGGAAACGCCAGCGTGTTGGCGTTTGACAGCGGCGTCAGCGCCGGGCGACCCCTACGATCTCAAGCGCTACGTGGAGGCGCAGCGCCCCGTCTTTGAGCAGGTGCTGGCGGAGCTTCGGCGCGGGCGCAAGGAAAGCCACTGGATGTGGTTCGTGTTTCCGCAGATCGCCGGGCTCGGCCGCAGCACGACGGCGCGGGAATTCGCGATCGGCTCGCTAGACGAGGCGAGGGCCTTCCTGGCGCATCCCGTGCTCGGGCCGAGATTGCGCGACTGCACGGCGCTGATGCTGCGGGTTGAAGGGCGGTCCGCCGCCGATATTCTTGGGGCGGTCGACAGCGCGAAATTTCGCTCGGCCATGACACTGTTCGCCGAGGCTGATCCCGACGAACCGATTTTCGCGCAAGCAATCGGCAGATATTTTGATGGAGATCCCGATCCTTTGACGCTGGAGCGGCTTCGCTTTCCTGGCGTCGCGTCGGACGGAACGAAACCATGAAGGTGCAAGCATGAAAGCCCGCCTCGGCATCGCGCCCATCGCCTGGACCAACGACGACCTCCCGGAGCTCGGCGGCGACACACCGCTCGAGGTGTGCCTCTCGGAAAGCCGCGAGGCCGGGTTTTCCGGCACGGAGACCGGCGGCAAGTTTCCCAAGACGTCGCGCGAGCTGAAGGAGGTGTTGGCCGCGCATGACCTCAGGCTTGTTTCCGGCTGGTATTCGGGGCTCGTCCTGGAGAACGAGCTGTCGAAGGAGAAGGACCGCGCCTATCATCAGCTCGAGCTGTTCCGCGACAACGGCGCGACGGTCATCGTCTATGGCGAGACGACCGGCACGGTGCAGAACAAGCGCGACGTGGCGCTCGCCCGCCGCCCGCGCCTCGACGACGAGCAGATGCGCGCCTATGGGCGCAAGCTGACGCAATTCGCCGAATATTGCGCCGAGCAGGGAGTGCCGCTGTCGTTCCACCACCACATGGCGACGGCCATCGAGACGGAGGACGATGTCGACCGGCTGATGAATTTTTCGGGCGAGGCGGTCGGGCTCCTGTTCGACACCGGCCATATCACCTTCGCCGGCGGCGATCCGCTCCGCATGGGCCGCCGCCACGGGGCGCGGATCAACCATGTGCATGCCAAGGACATCCGCCAAAACGTGCTGCGAAGCCTGGATTTCAACAAATCGTCCTTCCTCGACGCCGTGCTGGCCGGCGTGTTCACCGTGCCGGGCGACGGCATGATCGATTTCAAGCGCGTCGCCGCGCTCCTGGCGGACATTCGCTATGAGGGCTGGGTCGTCGTGGAAGCCGAGCAGGACCCGGCGAAGGCCCCGCCGCTCAAATACGCCAAGATCGGGTACGAGGCGCTGAGCGAGGCGCTGGATCAGGCGGGGTATACGATCGAGGGGTGAGGAGAGCTTAGCCCGCGCACCCGTATGAAGGGCGTGGCGAAGCGGCCGAGACGAACGCCGCGCGGTCCCCCTCCCCCTCGTGGGGAGGGGCTAGGGGCGGGCGATGCCGAACGCGGCGTCAGCGGGCCAGGCTGCTGCTCCGCAGTGTCCGGCATCACCCCTCACCCAACCTCTCCCCACGAGGGGGAGAGGAGCGCGCCGCGCTCGTCTTGAAGGAAGTCCGTCCCGCTTCGCCAAAGCTGCCTACCGGCGCGAAGATTCACAAACTTGCAGGGCGAGGTTGTGATTTCGGGACGGGATCCAAGGTAAGTTGGTACGTGCGCAACCGATCCCGCGAGCCTTTCGGTCCGGGTTGTTCAAAGAGCCTGTTCGTGTTCCCTCCGATCGAGGGAGCGGGGCGCTGCTGAAACACCTCGCAAATCTAGTTTTATGGCGCTTCATCAGCGCCCCGCGCAGCGTCTGTT
>JACCSN010000635.1 GCA_013812985.1 Hyphomicrobiales bacterium
TTCCAGGCGCGCGACGATCTCCGCCGACCCGGCCGCGTTCGCTGAAATTCCCGTGAACGGATCCCAGCGGATCAGCCCCGGCAGATCGCGGATGCGGTCGTAACTTCCGGCGCCCGCCCTGACTGCGCCGGCCATGGCGCGCCCGGCCGATCTGGCGAGGCTCGATCGGCGGCTCAAGGCTGGTTCGCGGCCTGATTCTCTGTGTTGGATCATCTCTCATCCTTTCTTTCCGGAAGGGATGATCGCTCCGCCTGGGGGCGCGGGGATAAGATTCCGCCTGCGCTGGCGGCATGAGGCTCGCGCCTATCCCCGCTTGCATTTCCGTATGATATAGGAAGATAATCCTAGTCGATGGAGGCGGGAATGGCGGTTGTGAACATCAACGCGGAAATGCGGCGCGCTTACCCGGAGGATGCGGCGGGGGAAAGCGCCTGCCGCTTCGTCGAGGTGCTGGTCTGCGCGGCGCTCGACGTGGAGCTTGGCGAGCTTCGGTCCCCTGAGCGCGGCCGGCGGCATGTCGCATTCGCCAGGCAGGCGGCGATGTATCTGGCGCATGTGGGGCTCGGCCTCAGCCTGTCGCGCGTCGGCGAGCATTTCAGACGTGACCGGACCACCGTGGCGCATGCCTGCGCCCGCGTGGAGGACCGGCGCGACGACGCGGCGGCGGATCGTGTGCTTCGCTATCTGGAGGCGGCGGTCCGGCTTTGGCTGCGAAGCGCGCGGCCGCCGGGGGCGGCGCCATGAGCTCGAACGCGCGGGCGGAACTGGCGAGAGCGCTGCGGCGGCTGGCGGAAGAACCGGCTCTCCGGCTCACGCGGACAAGCGACGACGCTTACGCCATCGGTGGCGCCGCGGGCGCACGCATCCCGGAACGGCTCGTCGGCCCGCTGGTGTCGAGCGGCCTGCTTCGCGAAGCCGAGCCGGGACGGCTTGCCGCGAGCCCGGCCGCGGGCGCCTGGCTGAAGCGGCAGCTGCATCCCGATCTGCCCTTCCGGGCGCAGCATCACGCGCTTGGAATCACCTCCGTGCCGGGTGAGAGCGGCGCGAGCGTCCTCGCCAACCTGGAGGAGAGTCCGGTCGCCGCGCTGGCGCGGCGCGCGGGCAAGAGCGGCGAACCTTGGCTCAAGGCGCACGCGGTCGCCGCCGCCGAGCGGCTCAGGCGCGATTTCGAGATGGGGCAGTTGCAGCCGCGGGTCACGGCGAACTGGTCGGCAAGCGTGGCGACCGGTCGGCGCGGCGGCGGCGGCGCGGGGCTCGCCGACCTGACCGACATGGCGCTCGCCGCGCGCCTCCGATTCGACCGGGCGATGGGGGCCGTAGGCCCGGATTTTTCCGGGCTGCTGGCCGACATCTGCTGCTTCCTGAAAGGGCTCGAAACGGTCGAGCGGGAACGCCAATGGCCGGCGCGCTCCGCCAAGCTGGTGCTGCGCCTCGCCCTGGAGAGCCTGGCTCGCCATTACGGCCTGGCCCCGGCCGCGACCGGAGCGGCGGCAGGCCGCGGCGTCCACCATTGGGGCGCGGAGGACTATCGGCCGAAAATCAGTTGAGCGCCCTATTTTTCAATTGAAGGAAGGGGCTAGCGCCGCCTCGGCGTCCGCCCGGATGCGGTTGACCATGGAGGAGAGGCCATTGGACCGCTGCGCGGTGAGGTGCTCGCGCAGGCCCAGCCGGCCAAGCGCCGCTTCCGCGTCGATCGCCACGATCTCCCGGGCGGTCCGGCCGGAATAGAGCGCCAGCAGGATCGCAATCAGGCCGCGCACGATATGGGCGTCGCTGTCGCCGCGGAAGCCAAGGGCCGGCCCGCCAGCTGGCGTCGCCTCGGCATCTTGCAGCGGATCGTTGACCAGCCAGACCTGGCTGGCGCAGCCGCGGACCTTGTTCGCCTCGCTGCGCTCGTCGTCGGCGAGCGGCGGCAGGCTGCGGCCGAGCTCGATGACATAGCGGTAGCGGTCCTCCCAGTCGTCCAGGAAGCCGAAATCCTCGATCAGGCTGTCGATCGTCCGCGGCGCTGCTTGCATGTTCCACCCATAGCATAGGTGGGCGCCGCCGGCGGCACGGGCAAGGCGTCGCGGGCCGGAGCCCTTCGGCTCAGGGGCGGGCCTCGGCGAGCGCCCAGTCAGGCCGCAGGTCGGCGGCGGTGAGGGTCCCCAGCCGGGGGTTCTCGGCCGCGAGCGCCTGCCCCGCTTCCATTCCGGCCGACACGATCTCGGCGCCGGTCTCGACCTTGCGCGCCAGGAGCACGATGGCGTCGCGACTTGCCGCGCAAGCTTCGGGATTGCGTTCGCAGACACCCGTCACGTCCTGCAGCAGGATGCGGGCCGAATAGGCCGTGTGGATCAGGCTGACGCGCGGCGCCGGCGCTCCGTCGGTGGATGGCGGCAGCAACATCACCAGGCCGGTCAGCCAAAACAGCGAGCGCAGCACGAACATGCGTGACCCTGTCCTCTCATTCGCGCCAACACTGGAACACAAGGAGCTGAATGCCTGGTTGTTACTAGAGGCCACATTTTCGTCGATTTCTGGAAATGCACTTAACAATATCTAAGCACGCCATGAGTGATCTCGCACGAATAAAGCTTCCCTTAACCCTGACACAACCTTTCCGGCGATCGAGCCCCGCCGAAACGGTCTTGCTCCTCATGTTTCAGGTTTCCTTAAAGACGCGCCGTGAATGTGCGAGCGGAAATTAACTGCGAGCCAAGGCTGTTGATGGCTTCGATCGCCAGGCAAGTGACGAAGGACCTCGCGGCTTGGCCGTACGGGCGGCGCGTCCTTGCCTCGGAAACAGCGCTCCTCCTGTCGCGGGCCAAGCTGGCCCCGGAGCTTGTGGACGCGCGAAGCCTCACGGCGGTCGGGACGGCCGGGCTGCTGGCCTTGCCCGCGCTGATGCTGGCTTCGATCCCGCTCGACGCGCCGCTGGCCGGCCCCGCGGCGATCTCGCTCGGATACCTGGCCATCGCCCGCGCGATCGTCGCGCACCGCCCGCGCCGCGCCGCGGCCTGGAGCGCCGCGGTTCTGGCGGGTTTCGTCGCCTGGACCGTGCTTGTCTTGACCGACAAAGGCGGGGGGCTCTCCGGCGCCTATCTCGCCGCCGGTCTCCTGGCGCCCGGCTTCGCCGCGGCCCCCGCGCTTGTGCGCCGATTCACCAGGACGGGGGTTCCCAAAGCGGCTGCCGTGATGGATGTGCGACCGCGCTCAGATCAGCTTAGCGCGGCTGGTCGGGAAACCTTGTCGCGACACGCCCATAACTTGCAACCAAGCCCTCAGGATCAGGGTGTGAGTTTCGGGGTCAACATCGCGGCGCCGGCATCCGTTTCCGATGTCGGCGAGGCGATCGGCTTTGCTCTCCGTCACGTCGCGCCGAAAGCGGCGGCAAGGGACGTCGAGCTTGTCAGCCAATGCGCGGCGGCGGTTCTGGCGGCCTGCGACCAGCAGACCTGCCGGCGCATCCTGCTGATGCTGATCGACAGCGCGATCGACCAGAGCCGACCCGGCGAGACGGTGCGGATCACGGGGAAGCGGCTGAAAGGCGCCGTGCTGATGCGGGTTTCCTCGACCCCTGAAATTCGCGCCGGCGCCTCGGGGGCGGATTTGCCCGACTTGCCATCGCGGGCCGCCTTGCGCCAAACGGTAGAGAATGCGGGCGGCACGACGGTGTTCGAGATGTCGCGCGGCGTGGCGAGAGTGAGCGTGCGCCTGGCGCAATCGGCGGAGCTTCGACGGTGAAGAAAAAGCCGGGGCGGACGGCGAAGAAGGGCATTTGGCTCAGCCGGATCGCCGGCGGCCTCGCGCGCCCGGTCGTGATCGTCTGCGGCGGTTTCCTGGCGCTTGGGACGGGGATCAGCGTCAACGCCCTGCTCCTGCAGCCGAGCCGCCATCCGGCGCCGCTCTTCGCCACGCGGGGGGGCGGCGAGATCGCCACCCCGGCGAAGGCCGACCCTCTGGTGCGGAAGGTGCAGGCGGCGTTGCAGGCGTCCGGGCGCTATGCCGGCCCGGTCGACGGGTTCGCCGGGCCGCGAACCGAAGCCGCCATCGTCGCCTTCGAGCGGAGCGCCGGCCGCGCGCCGACCGGCTTGGCGGACGCGGAGCTCTTGGCGGCGATCCAGTCTTCCAGCGCGGCGCCCGCCGCCCCTTCCACGCCGGAAGGCTTGCCGCCCGACGACGATGTCGCGATCGTGCAGAAGGCGCTGGCGCGGGCGGCTTACGGTCCGCTCAGGACCGACGGCGTGTTCGGGCCGCAGACGCGGGACGCCATTGTCCGGTTCCAGGCGGATCACGGCCTGCCTTCGACCGGCGAGATCAGTGACGCGCTCATGGTCGAGTTGCGAGCCGCCGGCGCGCTTGAAGGGGACTAGCATCCCGCGGCTCAGGAGCGACTTCTGGGTGGCGGTGCTGCGGCGGCGGGCGGAGGCGGCCGGCGCCTATGTCTCGATCGCCCGGCGCGGCGCGGAGGAAGCCGGCGCGATCTTCGTCAGCGTCGACCGCCGGGACGGGCGCTTCGACCTTTACGGGCCGGCGCCGCAGATGGCCTTCGACGAGGCAAGGCCGTCGGATCGCCTCTTTACCCAGGTGGCCCATGCGGTGACGGATGAGGAACTGCGCTTCCGCATCGAGCGGGAGCTCCGCTTCGACCCGGATGTCTGGGTGATCGACATCGAGGACCGGCAAGGGCGTTCGTTCCTCGACGTGATTTGAAACGAGACGGGCCGAAGTTAACGCCTTATGCATCAAGCGCACCAGGGGCCGAATCCGTTTGTTGCGGCGTCATCGATCTGGGCTCGCCTGGCGGTTAGGGTAGAGATGATGTGGAGGTCGGCCATCGCTCGCCTCGTGCAAGGCTGCCAGCGGCGGGAGTCGAACCCGCACCTCCGAAGAGGCCCAGCGCAACGCCCACTCCCCGAGGACGTCACGTCGCGATGGGACATTAACGTTTTGCTACGCTGACGCGCGACAGCCATAGCGTGGAAGCCATAGCGTGGAAGCTCCTCCACTGTCTCGTGCGGGTTGGTGCTCTTGGATACTTTAGGCCGGAAGTTCACGTCCTGTTAACGTTCATAGGGCCACATCGACAACGGCGTGGTAAGGACCCGGAAACGATTGGAATGGCGAAGATCCTGGCGTTCACGCGGCTCGATACGGCGCGAAGCCGAAAAGCGGGCGAGCGCTCGGCCGAGATCGTCATCTTTCCCGGCGTCCGCGTCGAGTACCATGACTGCCCGCCGTCGCCGGCCGGAAACGGCCGGCCGCGAGGCCGCGGCGGCCGTGGCCCATCGAAAGGCGCGCTATCGGCCTGACGGCGCCGCGCCTTCCAAGGGCGCGGGCAGGCATTCGGATTCCGCCAGGATCGGGCGGGCTTTCTCCTGAGCGCTCGGCGTCGGCGCGAAAAGGCGCAGGACGGCGATCAGGTCGTCGGCCCGCGATTCCACGACGACGGTCTGCTCGAGATTGGCCGGCGGAGACAGCCGGAGCGCGGCGTTCTGAGCCGGGCTCACCACCAGCATGTCAAGCTGGCCGTCGATGGCCGTCCGGTCGTTCAGGCTGAAGATGATCGTCCCCTTCCGGTCGTAGAGGGCGAGCGACCAGAAACGCTCGCGCGCTTCCACCGCGATCCCCACCGGCGCCGCGCCGAGCCGCAGCCGGCAGGCGGCGTTGACGAAGAGCGGGTCGAGACCGGCCGCGTTCGCCCGCGCCGGGTCGCGGACCGGGATTTGGGTGAATTCATCCGCCCCCGCGAACGCGGCCAGCCGCGACCAGCCGTCGGCGCGGGCGAAGCTTGGGACGAGCAGGATCGTGCAGATATGGATGGCGCCGGCGAGAAAGACCACGGCGGCAAGGAACACCGCCAGCCCGCCGACCGGGATGCGCGGCAAGGGCCGCGATCTGACCGCTGCCTCGGCCGTCATGCGCAGCGCTCCCGCCGGATGCGGGGCATCGTGAGGGTGGTCATGGCGGTCACCAGGCGCGCGGTCGTGTCGTAAAGGCGCACGACGACGCGGATGCGGGACGCGTTTCCAGTAAAAATCCAGTTGCCGGCTTTGGTGGTCGGGGAGAGGACGATCTCGAAATTGCCGTCGGGCGCGCGAAGGAGGACGTCGCTGCCGAGCGCGGACACATTGCCGCCATCGGTGACGACGCGGCCCTCGATGTCTTCCACCGACAAGGTCCAGAGGCGCGCCGGCGGCGTCTGCCCCTCGATCCGGTAATCACAGCGCGAGGTCAGCGGCTCGCCGGAATCGTCGGTCTGCGCGAGCAGCATCAGGCCCTCGCCGGATCCGAGCGGGATCTCGCCGGTGCGCGCGAGCCGGGCGCGTGAGTAGGGGTCGACGCTTTCGGTGCCGGCATTCGGCCAGGCCTGCCATGAGCCGAGCAGGATGGCGTCGATCGGCGCCGGCGAACGCACGGCGAGCCAGGCGGTCCACAGGCCGAGGCCCAAGGCCAGCCCGGCGCCCAGGATGACGACGACGGCGGCGCGCACGGGGACCTTACCGCCCGACCGCCCCGTTCTGGCGCAGCGAAGCCTCGCGCACCGGCGGGGCGGCCACGGTCTTGAAGCGCTCCTCCAGCCGGCCGAGGGCGGCCGAGGTCTCGGGAGTCAGGCGCCCGGAAGCGCCGGGGCTGAGCAGCGTCGGAACACCCTCGGCGGCGGCCACGGCTTCCTCTTCGGTCTCCTCGGGAACGACGGGCGGCGGCAGGCCGGGGAGCGGCTTCGGCACCTCGTAGGCCATGGCGACGCGCATGTATTTCTGCCAGGTTTGGGCCGGCAGGATGCCGCCGGTGAGGCGCTCGGTCACGGTGAAGTCGTCATTGCCGAACCAGACCGCAGTCGTGTAATTGCCGGTAAAGCCGACGAACCAGGCGTCGCGGTAGGAGTTCGTGGTGCCGGTCTTGCCGGCGACATGGATGCCGGGCAGGCGGGCGCGCTTGCCGGTGCCGTTCTCGACCACGCTGTAGAGCATGTCGACCATGCCGAGCACGGTCGATTCCTGCAGGACGCGCTCGCCAAGCGCGGGATGGTCGGCGGCGTTGTAGACAAGGTCGCCGCCGGTGGTGCGCACGTCGAGGATGGCGTGCGGCTCGACGCGGTAGCCGCCATTGGCGAAGGCGGTGTAGCCGGTCGCCTGGTCGAGCACGGTCAGCTCCGACGTGCCGAGCGCCAGGGAACGGGTGACGACGACGGGCGTGGAAACGCCCAGCCGCTGGGCGAGGTCGGCGATCGGCTGGCGGCCGAACTCGATCGAGAGGCGCACGGCGACGGTGTTCAGCGATTGCGTCAGTGCGCTGCGGAGCGACAGACTGCCTTTGTAGGAACGGCCGTAATTCTGCGGCGTCCAGTTGCCGATCGAGACCGGCGCGTCGCGCACCATCTCGTCCGGCGTGTAGCCGTTCTCCAGGGCGACCGCGTAGACATAGGCCTTGAACGACGAGCCGGGCTGGCGGAGCGCATTGGTGGCGCGGTTGAAGGTGGAGACGCCGTAATCCCGCCCGCCGACCATGGCCCGGACGCTGCCCTCCGGATCCATGGAGACAAGCGCCCCCTGGCCGACATTGTATTCCTCGCCCGATTCCCTGAGCGTCGATTCCATCGAGGCTTCCGCCGCCTTCTGGAGGCGCATGTCGAGCGTGGTGCGGGCGACAAGGACCTTCTGCTTGCCGTCGACGCGCCGTTTCACCTCCTCGAACGCCCAGTCGAGGAAGTAATCCGGCGTGGAGATCTCGCGCCGCTCCACCGCCACGGCGGGCGACCGGCGCGCCCCGACCATCTGGCCCTCCGTCATGAAGCCGGCCTGGACCATATTGGTGAGCACTTCGTTCGCCCGCGCGCGCGCCGCCGGAAGGTTGATGTGCGGGGCGTATTTGGTCGGCGCCTTGAACAGGCCGGACAGCATCGCGGCTTCCGCCAGGTCAACGTCCTGGGCCTTCTTGCCGAAATAGAATTCGGCCGCCGCGCCCACCCCGAAGGTGCCGCCGCCCATATAGGCGCGGTCGAGATAGAGCTTCAGGATCTCGCGCTTGGAGAGGTTCGCCTCCAGCCACAGGGCGAGATAGGCTTCTTTCACCTTTCGCTGCAGCGTGCGCTCGTTGGACAGGAACAGGTTCTTGGCGAGCTGCTGCGTGATGGAGGAGCCGCCCTGCACAACGCCGCCGGCGCGCGCGTTCTCCTGGATCGCGCGGGCCGTGCCGAAAATATCGATGCCGAAATGCTCGAAGAAGCGGCGATCCTCGGTGGCGAGCACGGCCTTGATGAGGTGATCGGGCAAATCCTCCAGTTGGACGGTGTCGTCCTGCAGGATGCCGCGCTTGCCGATCAGGTTGCCATAGCGGTCGAGGAAGGCGACCGAGAACTCGGTCTGCGTGCGCCAGTCCTTGCCGATGGCGTCGAAGGCGGGGATCGCGAAAGCCAGCAGGACCAGCGCGCCGACGACGCCGAGCGAGAACGATTCCGACAGAAGCTCGGCCGCGCCGCGCCGGACGCCTTCCACCTTAAAGCGCCGGCTGAAATTGCAGACGCGCTCATAGGAGCCGCCGGCGCCTTTGCCGAGATCGTGCAGGCCGGAATCGATCCACCCGTCGAGCTCGAGCAGAAGCTGGCGCCATTTGCCGCCGTCACCTCTGAAGAAAGGCACCTTCATCCGTCCCACCTTGCGCCGCTGTCCATCGCCTTAAATGCGAGTTGCGTCAAACGGTTTCGCTCCGCAGGAAGAGGGAATGGCGGACAGCGAATAGCGAATAGGGGGCAGGAGTTTACAGCAGGTGTCCGTAGTCCGAGCCGCGTGGGGCATCGGCGCTTTCCGGCGACGCCGCCAATCGATATTCGCCATTCGCCGCGCGCCGCCTTAGATCAGAGCAATGGACGACGAGCCGTTCTGGCGGACGAAGAGCCTCGACGAGATGAACGGCGCGGAGTGGGAATCGCTCTGCGACGGCTGCGGCCGCTGCTGCCTGAACAAGCTGGAGGACTGGGACACCGGCGAGATCGCCTGGACGGACGTGGCGTGCCGGCTGCTCGACGGGGAGAGCTGCCGCTGCAAGGATTATCCGGGACGCCAGGCCGAGGTGCCGGATTGCATCCCGCTCACGCCGGAGACGGTGCGCGGCCTCGCCTGGCTGCCGCCGACCTGCGGCTACCGCCTGGTGGCGGAGGGGCGCGACCTCTATTGGTGGCATCCGCTCGTCTCCGGCGATCCGGACAGCGTGCACCAGGCCGGCGTCTCGGTGCGCGGCCGCACGGTCAGCGAGGCGTCCTGGCCGGTCGAGACCTTCGAGGATCGCCTTGTGACATGGCCCGAGGAGATCCCGCGGGCTCGCCGGCGGCGGGCGGCAGGGAAGTGACGCGGGCGCTCGCTTAACCGGCTGTTAAGCGCAAGCGGGGAGGATGATGGGCGCGGACAGGCCGTGCTCCGCTCGATCCAGCTCAGGTATGCCGATGGAACAGCCCCAAGCCGATTTCCTCCAAGGCGTCGTCGGGATCCTCGATCGGCTGCACGCCACGACCCAGACGCGCGGCCAGGCGACGCTCAGCATGCTGATCGACCTCGCCAAGACCGAAGCGGAGGATGCGCTGCGCCAGGTCGGCATCGAAGCCGACATGCGGGCAAGGCTTCAGCAGACGAGCAGCATCGGCGCCTGGAAGTAGCCGGGTCCGGCATTCAGCCGACATCCCGGCGCGCGGCGAATTCTCGAGAAACGAACGATATCGGCGCTTGCCGAGTGACGCGGAGCGTTCGTTCAGCCTGGGCGGTCTTGCGAAACACAGCATCGTCAGGTTCGACATTCTCGGCCTTCCGTGCCCAGAGGCTTGCGCGACCTCGGGCAAGTCGACGGCCTGAGCAGCGGGCGGGTTCCGGTTCGCCCGGCGGGGCTTGCCGGCCAGGCGGGCAGCGCCAGATGCGCACGGGACCGACAGGAGACAGACCCGTGACGACGGAAAAGAACCTCAGCGACAAAGCGCTCGCCGTCTTCGCGTTCGCGATCTACCACCAGCTGGCATCGGGCGAGCCGGTGTCGCGCGTGGTGCTCAGCGACGGGGCCGGGCACCAGGCCGACGGTGAAGCGGTCGAGGAGCTTCGGGCGGCGCGGCTGGCGGACGTGGAGGGGAACTGGATCGTGTTCACGGCAGATGGGTTGGCCCGCCTGGCCGCCGTTGCGGAAGCATTCCGGGCGTAAACGCCGATCCCGCTCCCGAGAGAGACGAGAGAGTCACCTCAGCAGGGGCGCGGGACGCTGCCGCCGGTCAGCCTATACCTGCGCTCCAGGAGCGGCGGGCGCGCTGACGCCCACCGCTGCCCGGCATTTTGTGGCTAAACCGCTCCTGAGAACGTCATGAAGGCGCGGAGAATCCTTCGAGCTTGCGAGCCTTTCCGCTCGGGGTCAGACAAGTCGCGCCAACCTTCGCTAAAGGGTCACGCAGGATTTGCGAAAAGGGCGGGGGAGCGCTCGGACTCCCCGCCGTAATATCGACGCTTTCGATGTCCAAACGCTGGCGAGATCGTCCCGGTTGCGGGCCCCGCGGGACGGCGTTGGAGAGACGATATGGGCGCTGAGGCGGCTGAGGCGGTCTATGCCTTGCATCGATTTGGGCTCGGCCCGCGCCCCGGCGACATCGACCGCGTGGCGGCCGATCCGCGTGGCGTGCTTGCCGCCGAGCTGGACGTCCCGAATGCGGCTGATCTGAACAGCGACCTCCTGACGGATTCGACGCAAGCGTATCAGGAATTCCGGCGCGCTGCCGCGAACGCGCGGGAGATGCTCAAGCAGGATGCGCGGGACCCCGAAGAGAGCATGGGGGCGGAGAGCATGGGGGCGGAGAGCATGGACATGGCCGAGGGCATGGAAGCGGAGGGCATGGAGCCCGACGCCGCGCCCCGCGGCGCCAAGCGAAAGCAGCCCAAGGAGACCAGGATTCTTTTCAACCGACTCGCGGATACCGAGACGCGTGCCCGGATCGACCGCGTGCTCGAGGCCGAAACAGGCTTTGTCGAGCGCCTCGTCGCGTTCTGGTCGAATCATTTCGCCATTGAAATCGACGCGGGCAGCGTCACCAAGGCTATGGCGGGCGCCTACGAGCGCGAGGCCATCCGCCCGCATGTCCTCGGCCGCTTCGATGACCTACTTTTCGCCGCCACGCAGCATCCGGCGATGCTGGCCTATCTGAACAACGGGGCATCTGTCGGCCCGAATTCGCGAGGCGGCCAGAGGAGCAAACGTGGCCTCAACGAGAACCATGCGCGCGAGATCCTGGAACTCCACACGGTAGGTGTTGAAGGCGGCTATACGCAGGCCGATGTCACCGCTTTGGCCCTTGTCCTCACCGGCTGGTCGTTCGGCCGCAACGTGCGCAAGACGGAAAGGCTTGGCCGCTTCGTCTTCAACCGCAACTTCCACGAACCCGGGCCGCAGACGGTCATGGGCGTGCGCTATGAGGAGGAGGGCGCCTTGCAGGGACAGGCGGCTCTCCTGGACCTTGCGATCCACCCCGCGACGTCCCGGCATATCGCCTACAAGTTCGCCCGCCATTTCGTCGCCGATGAGCCGCCGGCAGTTCTCGTGGATCGGCTGGCGGAAAACTTCCTGGCGACCGAAGGCGATCTGAAGCAGCTCGCGCTGACGCTGATCCGCTCCGACGAGGCGTGGGATTCGGGCCAGAAGCTTAAGTCGCCGCAGGAGTTTCTGTGGTCGTCGATCCGAGCGCTTCAGCTGCCGGTCGCGCCGGGATTCGCCATGCGCGTGCTCAAGAGCCTCGGCCAGCCGCTCTGGAACCCGCCCTCGCCGGAAGGTTACAAGGACGACACGCCGACCTGGCTGGCGCCGGACGCCTTCGCGGATCGGCTGGACGTGGCCGAGCGGCTCGCCGAGCAGGCCGATCCGGAGCAGGACCCACTCGAGCTGGTCGACGCCGTGCTTGGACCGGATGTGTCGACGGAAACCCGCGAGACGGTGCGCTGGGCCGAATCCAGCCCGCAGGCTTTCGCCCTGCTCCTGATGAGCCCGGAATTCCAGTGGAGGTAGCCCCCATGCAGAGCACGGACGCCCCTCGTGACCCGCGTCGGGAGGCGCTCTTATGCCCGAGCCGCCGGCTGTTCCTGGCCTCGGCCGGCGCTTTCGTCGCCTGGGCCCATATTCCCCGCTTCGCGCAAGCCGCGGAGCGCGATCCGCGGCTCGTCGTCGTGGTCCTGCGCGGCGCGATGGATGGGCTCGCGGTCGTTCCGCCGATCGGCGATCCGGATTATGCCGGCCTGCGCGGCAGCCTGGCCATCGGCGCGAACGGGCTTGAGAGCGCGCTTCCGCTCGACGGCTTTTTCGGCCTGAACGACGCGCTGCCGGGGCTGCATGCCCGCTATGCCAGCGGCGAGATGCTGGCCGTGCATGCGACGGCGACGCCGTATCGCGATCGCTCCCATTTCGACGGGCAGGACGTGCTGGAATCCGGCATGGCCGGCCCGCGCGCCGCCAAGACCGGGTGGCTGAACCGCGCGGTCGCGGCTTTGCCGGCCGGCGAACGGGTGCGTCCGGTCAGCGGCGTCGCGGTGAGCCCGACCGTCCCCTTGATCCTGCGCGGGAGCGCGCCGACGGTCACCTGGACGCCGCCGAATTTCAGGGCGGCTGGGGATGATACGGTGGAGCGGCTGCTTGCGCTCTACACGCATGTCGACCCGAGGCTCGCCGGCGTGCTGCAGGCGGGGATCGATGTCGACATGGCGACGGCGGGCGATGAAGCCGGCGGGAAAGGCGGAGGCGCCGCCGTTTCGTTCCGGCGCGCGGCGGAAGGCTCGGCGCGCCTCATCGTGGCGGATGACGGTCCGCGGATCGCGGTGCTGAGCTTTGACGGATGGGACACGCACGCCAATGAAGGCCCGGAGAGCGGCCGCCTCGCCCGGCTGCTCGGGGCGCTGGACGCCTCGCTCGAGACTCTGGCCCAGGAGCTTGCGCCGGTCTGGCGGGACACCGTGGTGGCCGTGGTCACCGAGTTCGGACGCACCGCGCGGGTCAACGGCACCGTGGGAACGGATCACGGGACAGCCACGACCGCCTTCCTGCTCGGCGGCGCGGTCAACGGCGGCCGCGTTCTGGCGGACTGGCCCGGCCTGAAACCGGAGCAGCTCCTTGAGGACCGTGATCTGGCGCCGACGATCGACCTCAGAGCCGTCCTGAAAGGCGTGCTGCGCGACCATCTCGGGCTGTCGGAGCGCGTGCTCGCCACCGACGTCTTCCCGGACAGCTTGGGCATTCGTCCCATCGACGGGCTTATCGGCTGATCTTTTCCGCGCCGCGCCAGCGAGTTTGAATTGCGCGGCGCGGCTCGGGGCTACCCGCCGAAACCCCTCGCGGGGATTATCGACCGGGATCGTCTGGCGCGAGGAATCGCAGCAGGCGGGCGGCATGCTTGCGGCCGGACTTCGCCAGGACCTCCTCCGGCGCATGTTTGAGAAGAATGCGCTCCCGCCGCGGCAGTCGCCAGCCGACTGCGATCTGGTAGGCGCCTAGCGCCAGCGACCTCGTCCAGCGCCGCGATGCGGAGATTTCCGTCCCGGCGTTTGCCGCCTGAAGCGAGGCCAGCCGTATCGCGCGCTGCATGGCTTCCAGGCCCCCGAATGAAGCGAAGACAGGCGAATCAAGCGGCAGCAGCGATGCGTCGCGGCGCAGGAACACAGGCTTCGCCGTGACGCCGCGGATCTCGCGAAAATCGATCGTGGCTGAAGGTGGCGCGATGCGGCCCGCTTCGGGCGCCGGAGCAGCTTCCCAACTTCCCTCGCCGAAGGAATAGACCTTGTCGCGCAGGTAGTGGACGAAACGCAGCACCGTCTCGGCGTCCGGGGTCGAGGGTGCGTCGAGGCGCTCCAGAACCTCCTCCGGCCGTTGGGCCACCGCGGCAATGCCGGCCTGGCTATAGAAGGCTGTTCCCGCCGAGATGACGGGCTTGCCGAGAGCTGCTGCGAGCAGGCCGGGCGCGGAGCCGAAGCTCAGGACCACATCGGAGAGCTCAATCAGGTCGAGCAGGTGGGTAGAGCGGGGGGCGTGAATGGCGTCCGGCGTCGATGTATCGTTTCCACCAGATAGGCCATTGGAATAGACGATTTGCCAGCCAAGGCGCTTCAGTTCGGGCCCGAGCTCCCGCAATCGGCTCAGGAAGGTCTCATCGACCTGGTCCGTGACGGGACGCGAACTCGCGGGGTCGGTCCCGGCGTCCCGGAGGGAAACGAAGAGCACCTTCCGGCCTCCTGAAAGCCCGAGAGCCAAGCGCGCGACCTCCGGCCCGGCGCGGGCGTTTGCGGGGTTGACGCCCCCGGCTTTCAGATTGGCGAGATACTGGAGCGTGGCCGCGCGTGCCTCGTTGGGCAGCGGAAAATCCCAGTTCTCGCGGTCATAGGTCCGGCTGTCGGCCTCGAACCCGTCGGGATCGAAAAACCAGCTGCCCGGCAGGGCGCCCCTGCCGAAGGCGAGGAACGGAACGGATGCGCCCCGAACCGCCTGGTATGCGCGCATCCGTTCCGGGCTCGCGTGCGGATCGGCGACGAGGATGCGGTCGATTTGTTTGTCGCTGAACGCCTGGAGAATCTGATCCGGCCGATCCGTCTCACCGGCATCCATGAAGGTCAGCGTGCCGAACAGCGGGAGCGCGGCGCGGAGCGCTTCCAGCTCGGGAGCACCTTGCTGCAATAAGAACAGCGTCCGCCCGCGGCTTGGATCCGGCAAAGGCGGTGGGTGCGCGCCGGTACGGTCGAACTGCTGCATGCGCCGGCGCAGCAGCCGAAAGTTCCTTTTCCTGCGCCGGTTGTAGTCGCGTGACGGGCGGGACGGGTGGTGGAGATGGACGAGGAACAAGCCGCTTTGGAAAGCCTCGATGCCGAAAAGCGCGAAAGCGGCGCGGAAGCCTCGGTAGGCGGTGATCCCGTTGTCCTTGAAGTCCACGTAATAAGCGGGCGGTCGCGGGGCTCTTGGCATGGTGGCGGCGATACGGTGCAGGAGCTCAAAGTCTTCCGCGCCGTGGCCGAAGAAGCTTTCGTCGTGCCCGCCGAGCGCCAGATAATGGAGCCGGTTGGCGACCATGCACGAGCTTGCATAGGCGATCGAGACGCTCACGCCGCTCGTCTCGTCGAGGGCTCTGTGGCGAAAAGCAGCGTGATGCAAAGGAAATTCGGCGGCGCGCTCCGCCGCCAGATAGTCGCGCGTGCCGGTCTCACTCAGGAAGATCACCGGCACGCAGAAGAAGCGGTCGAAGGCGACCGCCAGCTCGCGCCTGCCGATCTCCGCCGCGATGGCCTCGTAGGTGGAACGCGGCGCCAGGAAATCGATGTCGTTGAAGAGGATGACAGGCGCTCGCGCCGCCATGACGCCGAGGTCGCGGGCCTTGCCGATGGAGAAGGGCTCGTCCTCGCAATCGACCCGGACGAGCCGCGCCGCGCCGCCGGCCTCGCGCACAATGGATTGAAGCTTGGGGCGCGATTCCGCGCGCGTGCCGTAATCCACGATCAGGATCTCGAAGGGCCCGGCGGGGATCGTCGCGAGGATGCGCGTGAGCCTTTCCTCCCATCGGAAGAGGGCAGGGGAGACGCGCAGCGGGATGACGATGGTGGCGGCAGGGGCGCTTGGCCCAGCCGTGAGGTTCGGCGCGTCGGCCGCGCTGGCGTCCGTCATCTCATACCGCCTTGGGCCACCGGGTTAGCTCCTGTTGCCGCCGACCGCGCGCAAGGGATACATCGCCCCGTGCCGCAAGTCTCTCATCGCCGAACCGGCCAGCGCGCCGCCGAGCGCCACCTCCGGAGGGATGGATCGTGCGCATCCTGGTGACCGGCGGGGCGGGGTTTGTCGGCAGCACGCTTGTCCGCCACCTGATCCAGGAGACCGGCCACTCGGTGCTCAATGTCGACAAGCTGACCTACGCGGCGACGTGCGCATCGCTTGCAGCGGTCGCAAACCATCCGCGCTACGAATTTTTGCGGGGCGATATCCGCGACCAAGCCTTGCTGGCGGACGCCTTCCGGCGCTTTCGGCCCGAGGCGGTCATGCATCTCGCGGCGGAGACGCATGTCGATCGCTCGATTGACGGTCCGGAGGTCTTCGTGGAGACCAACGTGGCGGGGACGCTTCGCCTGCTGGAGGCTGCGCGCGCCTATTGGATCGAGCTTGAGTCCGGGCCCAAGGCGGCGTTTCGCTTCCACCACGTTTCCACCGACGAGGTTTTCGGCGCGCTCGCGCCGGACGATCCGCCGTTCTCGGAACGCTCGCCGCACCGGCCGAGCTCGCCTTACGCGGCCAGCAAAGCGGCGGCGGACCATCTCGTCCGGGCGTGGGGCCAGACCTATGGCCTGCCGATCCTGACGACGCATTCGAGCAACAATTTCGGCCCGTACCAATTCCCGGAAAAGCTGATCCCCCTGATGATCCTGAAGGCGCTCCGCGGCGAGCCCTTGCCGGTCTACGGCAACGGCGGGAACATCCGCGACTGGCTGTTCGTGGAGGATCATGCGGAGGCGCTGGCGAGGGTGGTGGAGAGCGGCAGGCCGGGCGAGACCTATCTGATCGGCGGCGCCGCCGAGCGGACGAACCTCAACGTGGTGCTCTCCGTCACCGAGCTCCTCGACGAGCTGGCGGCTCCTCTCGCGTCAGGCAAGAAGCGCGCCGAACTCGTTGCCTTCACACTCGATCGCCCCGGCCATGATTTTCGCTATGCGCTGGACTGCGGCAAGGTGGAGCGGGAGCTTGGCTGGCGGCCGCGTCGGAGCTTCGATGCCGGCCTGCGGCGGACAGTGGTGTGGTTTCTGGAGAACGAGAGCTGGTGGGGTCCGCTCGTTCAGCGCTACGGCGGCGAACGCCTCGGCGTTTCTTCAAGGCCCGATTCCGCCTGAGTCTCCTCCCGCGCGCAAGAATCGTCGTCGCCGCCTGAAGCGAGCGTGGCGAGGCCTGCCGGCAGGGCCTGATGCGCGGGCAGGCCGGTGCGGTCCATCTGGCGCTTCAGCCAGCGCACATGGACGAGCCGCACTTCGACCGGGATGCGCGGCAGCCTCAGCACCCGCGCGATCGCAGTCCGGTGCTTGCCGCCGAGGTGCCGCACCAATTCGCCCGTCTCGGTGACGGCGACGCCGATGTCGCGCTCGGCGCGGTCGATGCCGCGCGGCCGGGCGGCCCGATGCGTTGAACTGCTGGTTTGCAGCCGGCCCAGCTCGCGTCTCGGCAGGATCCCGTGCTGTCGCATGCTGGCCGCCAGATCCGCGCAATAGCGGAAATAGGCGTCTATCTCCGCGACGCCGGCCAGCACGATACCGTTCCGCACCGCCGGCTGGCCGAGCTCGGCGCGGCGCAGCAGGCTCTGGTAGGCGGCGATCCGGCGGAACTCCAGGTCGGCCCGGACAAGCTGGCCCATCTCGCGGTGGATGGGCGATTTCCGCAAGCTCAGCACGGCGCCCGACCAATCCGCAGCGTCGAGGAAGGATGCGCCGATCCAGCGCGCGCCGCGATGATCCGCCACGAAGTCGCTCAACCGCCGCTGAAGGGAACGCGGTTCGACCCACAGATGCAGCGCGCCGCCGAAATACCAGAAGGCGTGAGCGGGCGCGATCCCCGCCGCGTCGGGGCGCTCCAGGAGAGCCGCGACAGCGGCGTCGAATCGCCGGGGGAACAGCAGGCTCGATCCAAGCAACGGGGCGGTCAGGCGCGCATGCGACAAGACATAGGACGCCAGGCGCGGCGGCTGCGCTTCCGGCGGCACTTTGCGGTAGCGGAACGGGATTTCCGGATGAGCTGTCATCGCGGCGCTTAAGCGTGACCCCGCACCAACGACTTCACGCTGCGGCCCACATGGATGCCGCGCGCCAGCCAGATCTGGCCGAAGCGCAGCAAGGCCCTCGCGCCGACCTGATCGGCGCCGGCGGCGCCCAGCCGATCGACCAGAAGCTCCGGTTCGCAGGGGAGGTTCGTGCGCGGGTCGAGATAAAGCGGGTAGAGGATGAGCGCCGCTGCGACCAGCTCATCGAGGCTCGCCTTGCGGGTGCGTGACGCGGCCGGCTGGAGATCCTCCGTCAGCCCCCAGCCGGAATAGAAGGGCTGGCCGTGGGTGGCGACGGGTTTGCCGCGGAGCAGCGCCTCGAAGCCTGCGAGAGAGGTCATGGTCTCAAGCCGGTCGCACGCTTCGATAAGCTGGAGGATCGATGCGTTGCGGGCCACCGCGTCGGCGAATCGGGCGATCGCGGCGGGCGGGATGCGGCCGCGGCGGAACCCGGCCTCCACATCGGGGTGCGGTTTGTAGAGGACGAAGGCGTTCGGGTGGCGTGCGCGCGCCGCCGCCAGCAAGTCGATATTGCGCCGCATCGCGGGAGAGCCGAGCCGGATCGACGCGTCGTCCTCCACCTGGCCGGGAACGAGGACGACGGGGCGCCCGCCGCTGTCGATCCTGAACGCGGCATTGGAGCCGACATTGTATTTCGTCGTGCCGCGGGCGACGAGCGTCTCCCGCAGCCGGCGGGCCCGCTCCAGAATCTGGCTCGGGAACTCGCCAGCTTCGATCATGGCCTCAAGGTCGCTCGTTCGGGTTGCATCGTAGTAGATGCCGCGCCTGTCGAAAGCCAAGGAGAGCGGCGGGACGAAGGAGGCCCCCAGCCCGGCCGAGCGGACGAAGCCGTCCTCGGCGCGCACGACGTCGATCCCTGCCTGCTCGCAAGCGGCCTCGAAGGAGCGGCTGGTCCGCGAAGCCCAGGTAACGATCTGGGCGCCCTGCGCCTTGGCCAGCCGGATCGCCCGCGACGGCGTCGGAGCATAGAGGGGAGGGCCATTCGGGCTGTCGAGCAAGCGGTTGAATGCCGGCCGCTTCCAGCGTGTGATCCCGAAGCAGACCGAGCGTCGCGGCTGGCTGAAGAACCGGTCGCGCAGCCAGGCCAGCTGGTCGATGGCGCGTTCGAATGTCGTTTCCTCGCGCGAATAGGCGTCGAGATAGCGCGCGTAGCGCAGGTAATAGGCCGCGAACAGCTGGAGCGGCGTGGCTTGGCCCGGCCGTGCCGCCCGCGGCCGCCGGTCGTCGGTGAAGCCCCAGCCGGCGTAGAACGGCGAGCCGAAGCAGACCACCTCCTTGCCCGCCAAGGCGGCTTCGAAGCCCAGGCCCGACGAGACGGTGTAGACCTTGTCCACGGCGTCGAGGAGGCTCCACGGATTGATCTGCTCGGCAACAAGCTTCACGCGGCCGGTCTGCTTCAGGCCGGAGAAATATCCGGCCCGCCTCCCCGAGAGCACGTCGGGATGAAGCTTGACAATGACTTCCGATTCGGGGTTCTCGGCGACCGCGGCCTGAAGCATGCCGTCGAAGGAGCCGGCATCGGCCAAGCCGCCGCGAATCGAGGCGTCATCCCTGACCTGGTCAAGGACGAGAACGCGGCTCGCGCCGACCGTCAGAGCAAGCTCCTCGGCGCTCCGCTCGGAGCCGGAATTGTATTTCGACAGGCGGAGCCGCCTGATCTCGTCACGCGCCGCGACGGCCCGGTTCGCAATCGCGGGCGTGAACCATTGGTGGTCGAGAATGAGCCCGATGAGATCGGACGGGCTTGTTGCATCGTAGTAGATCCCCGAGCGGTCCATCACCAGGCTCAACGGCGGCTCCGCGGGGCCGGGCCGAACGGAGCGCAACGGTCCGTCCTCGAACGCCACGTAAGGCACGGCTCGGCGGGACGCCAGGCGGCGGGCGCGATCGGCGGTCGCGGCGAAGCCCCAGCCGGCCACGGCGTCGAAGGCGGGCCGCGGAAAGCTGTCCCAGCGGACCGGCTGCATCGCCGATACAGCGGCGACCTCGCGCCGCAACCTCCACAGGCCGGCTGTCAGGACAGCGATTTTCTGCATCGAGCCGGGGGTCTACATTGGCGCGCCGCTTTGCGGAAGGCCGCTTGGCGCGAACGGGCGCGCGCCCAGGCAGCGGAGGCGCGGGCCAGCGGAGCCGGACCGCACCGGGGCGGGGCGATTCCCCGGCGGGTCGAGCTCCGAAGGCCGAATCACCTCAAATTTCACTAAATTCGCGATGTTTCCAGTCATGGCAAAGAACCCGGCCAAACTTTCTAAGCTGCCAGCGACGGCGGGAGATCCGGTCCGCAAAGCTCATGCAAAACTGCAACAGCTGTGCTCTTTCCGGCTGCCGGCGGGCCTAAAAAGGGCAGAATCCAGCCAGGCGGAGTTGATGAACCGCAACCGCGTGATACAGGTGTGATCGCGCCAAGACCATTTCGGGTGCCGAGGGATGGCATGCACCTGAGCTGCGAGCGAGACGTGTCGACGGGGTGGGGCCAATGGGTGTGAGTTTCGGCACAAAACGTTCCTTTCTGTTTCTGCAGGGCATCTCGTCTCCCTTCTTCGTGCGCCTGGCGCGCGAGATCGCCGAAAGCGGCCATTCCGTTCATCGGGTGAATATCTGCGGCGGCGACCGGGTGTTCTGGCCGCGGCTCGGCGCGGTCGACTTTCGCGGGCGCTTCTCCGATTGGCGCAAGTTCCTCGGCGCCTACCTGCACGATTCCGGCGTCACCGACGTCATTCTCTTCGGTGATTGCCGCCCCTATCACCGGGTGGCCGTGGATCTGGCCCGTTCGCGCAGCATCACCGTCCATGTTTTCGAGGAAGGCTATTTCCGTCCTGACTGGATCACGCTGGAGCGGGACGGAACCAACGCCTATTCCAACCTGCCGCGCGATCCCCGCTCCGTGCAGCGCGCCGCGAAGAATCAGCCGGCCGGGGATGTCACCCCGCAGTCCGTGAGCGGCGGCTTTTCGAAGCGGGTTCGCTGGGAAGCGATGAACCAGCTGTCGACCTTCCTGCTGTCGCCCGCTTTCCCGCATTACCGGCGCCATCGGGCGCATCATCCGCTGGCCGAATGCGGCGGCTGGCTGAAGCGCCTGGCGAAGCGGCCGCTGGAGCGCCGCTACACGGACCGGGTTTCCGATTTCCTTGCCCAGGCCGAGCGGCCCTTCTACCTGCTGCCGCTGCAGCTTGAGACCGACTACCAGATCCGTCGTCACTCCGGCTTCAAGAGCATGATCGAGGTGATGGAGACCGTGCTGGAATCCTTCGCCCGCAAGGCGCCGGTCGACGCCATGATGGTGGTCAAGCTGCATCCGCTCGACAACGGGTTGGTGAACTGCCGCAAGCACGCCCACAAGATCGCCCGCCGCCTGGGGCTCAGGGGCCGGGTCTTCGTGATCGACGGGGGCCACCTGCCGACGCTCCTCTCGCAGGCGCAGGGCGTGGTCGTCGTCAACAGCACGACCGGGCTTTCGGCGCTGCACCATCACCGCCCCACCAAGGTGCTCGGCCGCGCCGTCTTCGACATGCCAGGGCTGACCTTCCAGGGCTCCCTCGATCGCTTCTGGAACGAGAAGACACAGCCGGACATGGAGCTGTTCCGCGCCTTCCGGCGGGTCGTGGTTCGGCGGGCTCAGGTCAATGGCAGCTTCTTCACCGAAGCCGGAATGACGCTGGCCATCGAGGGCGCCATCGCGCGCATGGGCGTGGTCCCCGTCGCGGTGCAAGCGACGTATGTCGCCCGTCCCGAGCTGGAGGATGCGGGCATGGCGGGCGCCGAATCGGCCATCGTGTTCCGCCAGTAAAGCGGGCGGCGCGACGCTCTGGCCGGGCGTAACTCACCAACCCAAGAACAATCGGCCGGCGCGCAAGCACACCGCCGGATTTTTCGCCTGACGGCGCGCGAGAGCAGCGCGGGTAACCTTGTCCCTGGTGGGAGAAGGTGTCTGCGGAGCAGACGGATGTGCCCCCCGCCCACGTTGCCGGAAACCATGCTCATCCCATGCTTCAAGAGAGATCGGGCGCCTTGGCGGCGCGCTTGATGCGCGGTTACTCGAGCCGCTTGCAGACCCCTTCGTGGAGCTCCTCGGATGAGAGGAGCGATCCCCTCAAAAGCGGCTCCAATTGGCTGCGCTGGAGCCCGGTTTCAATCGCTTCGCGACACCCCTCATCCGTCCGCTCCGCGGACACCTTCTCCCGCGAGGGGAGAACGTTGACGAGCGCCGAGCCACCCCTTCGCGAGTGATACTGCAAGGGAAGGGACACGTCGATCTGCTCGATCCGCCGGCAGCCTGGCGCTTGCCGAGATCGTCGCGAAGCGCCGCAGAACTGCCGGACGCAACACCAGCGATGGCGTGAAATTGGATTCGGCGCGGGGTCGGACCTCTGTCGGAAAGAGACCCGGCGTAGGGCAGTCTCGGCTAGTTGACCCTGGTGGCCAAGCCCGTCGTCGATGAGGCCACGCCGACGCCGCCATTGATGATGCCGAAGAACTTCTGCAGATCGGTGGAGGGGGCGTTGGAGACGAAGATAACGTCGTTGTCGCGCATCAGGAACCGCTGGGCGGCGAAGTAGCCGGTCGGCTGCTTGAGGTCGAGCTGGTAGACGACCGGAACGCCGCCGCTCTGCGGGACGGGAGCCTTGTCGCCATTGGCGATCGAGGCGTAGACGGCCGGCTTCTCGTAGCGGAAGACGAAGACGCCGCGCGCATCGGCGCGGTTGTCGAGAAGACCGCCGGCGCGGCCCACCGCTTCGGCCAGCGTCAGCTTGTCCGTTTCGAAAGGATAGGTCGCGTTCTGGGATGTGGCCCCGAACGCCGTGTAGACCTGCGGATCCTTGAAAACGAAGATCTGATCGTCGGGCTGGAGGAAGACGTTCTGCCCCGGATCCTCGACGATCCTGGAGAGGCTCACCGTGCGCGACGTCGAGCCTCGCGTGAGGCGGACGAAGGTATCGTAGGCGGCGGCGCTCGAGCCGCCCGAGGAGGCGACGATATCCAGCAGCCGGTCGCCGTTCAGGTTAAGCGGCACTCGGCCGGGGCTGCCGACATCGCCCGTCACGGTGACGAAGGTGCTGGCGCTGTCGGCGATCGTGACGATCACCTGTGGCTCGATCGCCTTTTCGCGCAGCGCGGCCTCGATGCTCGTTTGCACCTGGGCCGGTGTCAGCCCGGCAGCCTTGACGGGGCCGACATAGGGGACGGTGATCATGCCGTTGCGGGCGACGGGCTGCGGCGGCAGGTTGACGCTCTTGGCGGCCCCCAGGGACCCGGCTTCGCCGGAGAACAGGCCACCCGCGGCGGCCTCGAAGATCGTGACTACGACGGTGTCGCCGATGCCGATCCTGAGATCGGGGGCGCCGCCGCCTTCGCCGAAGCTCGACGCAAGGCTTTCAGAGCCGTTCGCCGCCAGAGTATCGGCGACCGTGGCGTCGAGAGCGACGACGT
>JACCSN010000641.1 GCA_013812985.1 Hyphomicrobiales bacterium
TTATCTCCTGACCCAGTCTCAAACCGAACGTTCTCTGAAATCGCGATCGGCGAAGACATCACGCGTTGCTTGACTGCGTCCAAATGTTGATGCCCATGTCCTCGGCATAGCGGTCGATCTCGGCGAGTTCGTCGTCGCTGAAGCCGGCGCTTCCAAGCGCCCCGGCCAGCTCGGTGATCTGCTCCACGCGGCTCGCCCCGATCAGCGCCGAGGTGACGCGCTTGTCGCGGAGGGCCCAGGCGATGGCCATCTGGGCGAGCGACTGGCCGCGCCGTCGGGCGATCTCGTTCAAGCTCTTGATGCGCTCGACCGTCTCCTCGCGGACGAAGCCTTCGCGCAGCGATTTCCCGGCCGCCGCGCGGCTGTCGACCGGGATGCCGGAGAGATACTTGTCGGACAGCATGCCTTGGGCGAGCGGCGAGAAGACGATGCAGCCGATGCCGTCGGCCTCCAGCTGATCCAGCAGCCCATCCGCCTCGATCCAGCGGTTCAGCATGGAATAGCTCGGCTGGTGGATGAGGCAGGGCGTGCCGAGCCGGCGCAGGATGGCGGCCGCCTCCGCCGTCCGCGCGGCGCTGTAGGAGGAGACGCCGACATAGAGCGCCTTGCCCTGCCGGACGGCGGCATCGAGCGCGCCCATGGTCTCTTCGAGCGGCGTCTCGGGATCGACGCGGTGGGAATAGAAGATGTCGACGTAGTCGAGCCCCATCCGCTTGAGGCTCTGGTCGAGGCTGGAGAGCAGGTATTTTCGGCTTCCCCACTCCCCATAGGGGCCGGGCCACATGCGGTAGCCGGCCTTTGTCGAGATGACGAGCTCGTCGCGGTGTCCGGCGAAATCCGATTTCAGGATCCGGCCGAAATTCTCCTCCGCCGAGCCGGGCGGCGGGCCGTAATTGTTGGCGAGGTCGAAATGCGTGATGCCGAGGTCGAAGGCGGCGCGCAGCATCGCCCGGCCGCGCTCGAACGGCACGTCGCCGCCGAAATTGTGCCAGAGCCCCAGCGAGATCGCCGGCATTTGCAGGCCACTGCGGCCACACCGGTTGTATTGCATCGCGTCGTAGCGGTTCTCGGCGAACGTTTCGGTCATGTCGTCTTCCTGGTTTACGTGCTATTGAGGAACGGCTGCAAAAGCGCCAAATCGGCGGGGCTCAGCCGGTCGGCGGACGTGGCTGCCTGGTGCCAGTATGGATAGATGAGCGGCGGCGCGCTCACCGCGTCGAGCCGCGAGCGCTCATCGTCGCTGAGCTTCACCTCCGCCGCGGCGAGGTTGTCGAGGAGCTGCGCCTCGTTCCGCGCGCCGATGACCAGCGAGGCGACGCCGGGCCGTCCGAGCAGCCAGGAGAGCGCGACCTGCGCACCGGAGACGCCGCGCGCGTCGCCGATCTCCACCAGCACATCGATGATGTCGTAGAGCTTCCCCTCGTCGCGGATCGGCGGCTCGCCCCAGTTCGCCAGATGCCGCGATTCGCCGGGCGGCTGCTGGCCGCGCCGGAACTTTCCCGACAGCAGGCCGCCGGCGAGCGGGCTCCAGACCAGGACGCCGACGCCCTGGTCGACGGCGATCGGCAGAAGCTCGTATTCCGCCTCGCGCGCCTGAAGCGTGTAGTGGATCTGCTGGCTGACGAAGCGCTGGCAGCCGCGGGCGTCCGACACGGCGAGCGCCTTCATCAAGTGCCAGCCGGAATAGTTCGACGCGCCGATGTAGCGGACCTTGCCGGAGCGGACCAGGGTATCGAGCGCCTCGAGCGTTTCCTCCAGCGGCGTCTCGCCGTCCCATTCATGCACCTGGTAGAGGTCGAGATAGTCGGTGCCGAGCCGCCGGAGGCTCGCCTCGCATTGGGCGATCAAATGATGCCGCGACAGGCCGGCGTCGTTCGGCCCATCGCCCATCCGCATCCGCGCCTTGGTGGTGAGGAGAATCTTGTCGCGCCTGCCCGCCACCGCCTGGCCGACGATCTCTTCGGAAACGCCCCGCGAGTAGACATTGGCCGTGTCGATGAGGTTCACGCCGGCGTCGAGACAAAGGTCCACGAGCCGCCGCGCTCCCGCCGCGTCCGTGTCGCCGGTCTTGGCGAACGCCCCTTGGCCGCCGAACGTCATGGTGCCGAGCGTCAGGACCGAGACCCGCAGCCCCGAGCGGCCGAGTTGACGAAATTCCATGATTTTCCCCCTGGGTATGCGCACCGGCCGGAGCCGGAGAATGCGTGTTCAGCTGGTGCGCTCGGCGACGAAACGCGCCGCCTGCCGCAGCGTCGCGGCCCTCTCGCCGAAACCGGAGAGCGCCGCTTCCGCTCCCGCGACCAGGCCCGACAAGCGGGCGCGCGCGGCCTCGACTCCCCACAAGCCGACCAGGGTCGCCTTGCCCTTCTCCGAATCCTTGCCCGTGGCCTTGCCGACCGTGGCCGCGTCGGCTTCCACGTCGAGAAGGTCGTCGGCGATCTGAAAAGCCTGGCCGAGCAGGTGGCCGTAGGTCCGGAGCGCCTCGCGCTCGTCGCGGCCGGCGCCGCCGAGGATCGCCCCCATCTCCACCGCGGCGGTCAGCAGGGCGCCGGTCTTCATCGCCTGCAGGCGCAGGATGTCGGTGTCGCTCAGCATGAGCGGACAGCCGTCCGCGGCAAAGCGTCCCTCCGCTTCCAGATCGAGCATCTGCCCGCCGACCATGCCGCCGAGCCCCGCCGCGCGGGCGAGCGCGCCGATGAGGCCGACGAGGATCGTCGGATCGGAACCCGTCTCCGGGTCGGCGAGGATGTCGAAGGCGAAGGTGAGCAGGCCGTCGCCCGCCAGAATCGCGGTGGCTTCGTCGAAGGCGCGGTGGGTCGTCGGCCGGCCGCGGCGCAGGTCGTCGTCGTCCATGGCCGGCAGGTCGTCATGGACCAGGCTGTAGCAATGTACGCATTCGATGGCGGCGGCGGGGCGCAGGACCGGACGGCCCTGTGCGCCATAAAGC
>JACCSN010000665.1 GCA_013812985.1 Hyphomicrobiales bacterium
TCGCTCGACCGTCCCGACCGGAAGAATCCGCTGAGCTTCGACAGCTATGCCGAACTCCGCGACACCTTTCGCGCGCTGCCCTATGCCGATGACGTGAAGGCGGTGGTCTTCGGCCCGAATGGCGGGAATTTCTCGTCGGGCGGCGATGTCCACGACATCATCGGCCCGCTCGTGGCGATGGACATGAAAGGTCTGCTCGCCTTTACTCGCATGACCGGCGACCTCGTCAAGGCAATGATCCATTGCGAAAAACCGGTCATCGCGGCCGTTGACGGCGTGTGTGTCGGCGCCGGCGCCATCATCGCGATGGCGGCGGATATCCGCTTCGCCGCGCCGGAGGCGAAAACCGCGTTCCTGTTCACGCGCGTCGGCCTCGCCGGCTGCGACATGGGCGCATGCGCGATGTTGCCGCGCATCATCGGCCAGGGCCGGGCGGCTGAGCTCCTCTACACAGGCAGGACCATGTCGGCGGAAGAGGGCGAGCGCTGGGGGTTCTTCAACCGCGTCGTCTCGGCCGCCGATCTGGAAACCGAGGCGATCGGCTTCGCCCAGCGCCTTGCCGCCGGCCCGACGTTCGCCCACGGAATGACCAAGACGCAGCTCAATCAGGAATGGTCGATGAGCCTTGACCAGGCGATCGAGGCGGAGGCGCAGGCGCAGGCGATCTGCATGAAGACGCGCGATTTCGAGCGTGCCTATCGCGCCTTCGTCGCCAAGGAAAAGCCGGTCTTCGAGGGCGATTGATGGCCGATCGGAGCTTTCTGTCCTGGCCGTTTTTCGAGCACACGCACCGGGCGTTTCATGCCGCGCTCGAGGTTTGGTGCGAGCGCAACTTGCCCGCTGACCACGGCGATATCGACGCAGCTTGCCGCGATCTTGTCGCCCGCCTCGGCCGCGACGGCTGGCTCAATCACACCGCAAGCGATCCGGATCGCGGCGGCGCCCTGGACGCCCGAACCCTGTGCCTCGCTCGCGAGACCCTCGCGCGCCACGATGCACTGGCCGATTTCGCTTTCGCCATGCAGGGGCTCGGCACCGGCGCGATCTCGCTCTTCGGCACGCCGGAGCAGAAAGCCTGGTTGCGGCGGACCCGGGCCGGCGAGGCGATCTCCGCCTTCGCTCTCTCCGAAGCGAGATCCGGGTCCGATGTGGCCAACATGGAGATGACGGCGACGCGCGACGGCGACGGCTTTCGCCTGGACGGCGAGAAAACCTGGATCTCCAACGGCGGGATCGCCGATTTCTATGTCGTCTTCGCGCGGACAGGCGAGGGACCCGGCGCGAAGGGCATTTCGGCTTTCCTTGTGCCGGCCGATTCGCGTGGTCTGGCCGTCGCCGAACGCCTCGAGGTGATTGCGCCGCATCCGCTCGCGCGGCTTAGCTTCGATGGATTGCGCCTGCCGGCGGCGGCGATGATCGGCCGGCCGGGCGAGGGCTTCCGCATCGCCATGTCGGTGCTCGACGTGTTCCGATCCACCGTCGGCGCCGCGGCGCTGGGCTTCGCCCGCGGCGCTCTTGACGCAACGCTGGAACGTGTGTCGCGACGCGAGCTGTTCGGCGCTCCGATGGCCGACCTGCAGATGGTCCAGGGCCACATCGCCGACATGGCGGTCGATATCGACGCGGCCGCGCTTCTCGTCTATCGGGCCGCCTGGGCCAAGGACATGGGCGCCCCGCGCGTCACTCGCGAGGCGTCGATGGCGAAGCTTTTCGCCACCGACCGCGCCCAGATCGTCATTGACAAGGCCGTCCAATTGCATGGCGGCGAGGGGGTCAGGAAGGGCTCCGTCGTCGAGGCGCTCTATCGGGATATCCGGGCGCTGCGGATTTATGAAGGCGCATCGGACGTGCAGAAGATCGTGATTGCGCGGCAGGTGTTGGCAGGAGAATGATCATGCTCGGGCCACCGGTTCACCTCGACACGTTTGCGCGCGACAACCTGCCGGCGCCCGACAGCTGGCCCGATTTCCTGCTCGCCGGCTTCGAATATCCGGAATTCCTGAACATCGGCGTCGAGCTCACCGACCGCATCGTGGAGCAGGGGCTTGGCGACAACATCGCCCTCATCGGCAACGGCCGCATGCGGACCTACAAGGAGCTCGCCGACTGGACCAACCGGCTGGCGCGCGCGCTGGTGGAGGATCTGGGCGTCGTCCCGGGCACCCGCGTGCTCATCCGCTCCGCCAACAATCCCGCCATGGTCGCCTGCTGGCTCGCGGCGACGAAAGCCGGCGCGGTCGTGGTGAACACGATGCCGATGCTGCGCGCCGGCGAACTGGCCAAGATCGTCGACAAGGCCGAGATCAAAGTCGCCCTTTGCGACACGCGGCTCATGGAGGAACTCGTCGCTTGCGCCAAGACGAGCCGGTTCCTGAAGCATGTGATCGGCTTCGACGGCACGGCGAATTTCGATGCGGAGCTGGACCGGATCGCGCTCGGCAAGCCGGTGCGGTTCGAGGCGGTGAAGACGGGGCGGGACGATGTGGCGCTCTTGGGCTTCACCTCCGGCACGACCGGCAACCCCAAGGCGACGATGCACTTCCACCGCGACATCCTGGCGATCGCCGACGGCTATGCGAAAGAGGTGCTAAACGTCACGCCCGACGACGTGTTCGTCGGCTCGCCACCGCTCGCCTTCACTTTTGGGCTGGGCGGCCTCGCGGTGTTTCCGCTGCGTTTCGGGGCGACGGCGGCGCTCCTGGAG
>JACCSN010000668.1 GCA_013812985.1 Hyphomicrobiales bacterium
GGCGCGCAACTGAGATGTGTTGGCTTTTTCTGCCATCTTCGGCAACTTCTTCACGATCAGCTTCTCGGCGAAATAGATGTCCTGAAGGGTGTGCACGAACAAATCGTGCAGGTTCTCAATCGCCATAAGACGCTCCCTGCTCTAGAATGTGACGGCAGATAATCGGCGGCCTGACCCGGAAGTTCCTCGCATGGCACGCTCGGGCTCTACCCGTGAAACATATGCCAGGGAAAACCCGCTCGGGAAAATCGAAAACCGCTAGCCGACGGTTTCCCTCCCATTGCCGGCCGGAAGACGCGACCTCTATTTCCGGCGGACGAAATGGCACGGACGGCGTGAATCACGAGGTTGCGACAAGCGCGTCGGCGATTCCACCATTGATCCTATTGCCATTCTCGGTGTGATCGGCCAGCTTCGGGGTCACAAAAAATGAGAACTGGCTTCAAATCCTAACTGTATCGCAGCGCCGCTTCGTTAGCGGCCCATCGGAGGAATCGGAATGACTGAGGTTGAAGCGAAGACCGTCTCCCGCCGCAAGTTTCTGAAAACCGGCACGGTCGCCGCCGGGGCTGCGGCCGGCGCCTTGGCCGCACCGCAAATCGTGCGCGCCCAGGACGCCATCGTCTGGCGGTTCCAGAGCACCTGGCCGGAAAAGGACATCTTTCACGAGAACGCGCAGGACTTCGTCACGCGCGTCAACGAGATGGCCGGCGGCAAGCTGAGGCTTGATCTGCTCGCCGCTGGCGCCGTCGCAAAGGCCTTTGAGGTGCAGGACGCGGTCATCGCCGGCACTCTCGACGGCGGCCATGGGGTCTCCGCCTATTGGTACGGAAAGAACAAGGCCTTCTCCCTGTTCGGTACGCCGCCGGCGTTCGGCTGGCGCGCCAACCATATGCTTGGCTGGTTACGCTATGGCGGCGGCCAGGAGCTTTATAACGAACTCGTCCAGCAGATCCTCGGGCTTGACCTCGTTGGCTTCCTGACCGGCGCGATGCCGACGCAGCCCCTCGGCTGGTTCAAGCAGCCGGTCGAATCGGCCGAAGCCATGAAAGGCCTGAAATACCGCACCGTCGGCCTGTCGGCCGATCTCAACACGGAAATGGGCGCCGCGGTGACGATCCTCGGCGGCGGCGAGATCGTGCCGGCGATGGACCGCGGCTTGCTGGACGCGGCTGAATTCAACAATCCGAGCTCCGACCGCATCCTCGGCTTCCCGGATGTCAGCAAAGTCTACATGCTTCAGAGCTACCACCAGTCGGCCGAATGCTTCGAGATCATCTTCAACAAGACGAAGCATGACGCGCTGCCGGCCGAACTGCAGGCGATCATCAAATATGCGGCGGAGGCGGCGTCCTCCGACATGACCTGGAAAGCCATGGACCGCTATTCCAAGGATCTCGAGGAGATGAAGGCAACCCAGGGCGTCGAGGTGCACGTCACGCCGGAATCCGTTCTGGATGCGCAGCTCGCGGCCTGGGACACGGTCATCGCCAACCTCTCCGCCGATGAGTTCTTCGGGAGGGTGATCGAATCCCAAAAGGCCTGGACAAAGCGGGTCGTCGGCCTCCAGTTCCAGATGGAGGTTGATCAGAAGAAGGCCTACGACCACTTCTTCCCCGCCTGATCGCTTGATCGGCGCGGGCGATGGGGGGCCCATGAAGGCGGCAAGGCGACGGGGTTTGCGTCCTGACTTCAGGACGCAAACATCCGCATGAGCGTCCAGCGCTTCGCGACGTTCACGCTGGGTTTCGGCGTGTTCCTGGTGCTGACGGCGATCTATTGGTCGCTCCACACGTATGGGACCGCCGGAACCTCCCTCATCTCAAAGGGCCTGCGGCCCCCCCAGGTGATGCACTGTCTCTACGGGCTCGGCGGCGCCTGCGACCTGATGGACGAGGCGGCGGCGGCCAAGGGGGTGACGCCGTATACCCCTCTGCTGTTCTGGGCGGGAATTGCCATCTACATCGGCAGCCTCGCGCTTAACGCCTTTTACGGCGGCCGCGCGGCGGGCGAAGACACCGCATCGGCGCGCATGCAGCGTTTGCTCATTCCGGTGGATCGTGTCAGCACCTTCGTCGGCAAGCTCTTCGCCTGGTGCATCCTCCTCCTGACCTTCGCGATCAGCTACGAAGTGTTCTCGCGGTACATCTTCGGCCGGCCGACGACCTGGGCTTTCGACGCGAGCTACATCCTTTACGGCGCGCTCTTCATCATGGCGGGCGCCTATGCGCTTTCCCGCAACGGCCATGTGCGCGGCGATTTCCTCTACCGGATGTGGCGGCCGAAGGTGCAGGCCGGCATGGACCTTCTCCTCTACTTCATAGCTTTCTTTCCGGGCATCATCGCCTTCATCTATTCCGGCTACGCATTCGCGGCGCAGTCGATCGTCACCAACGAGCATTCCGCCTACAGCCCCTCGGGGCCTCCTATTTACCATTACAAGATGCTGATCCCGATGACCGGCGTGCTCCTTCTGCTGCAGGGGATCGTCGAGGTGGTCCGCTGCATCATTTGCCTCAGGACCGGCGCATGGCCGCCGCGCTTGAACGACGTGGAGGAGCTGGAGAAGGTCATTCTGGAGCAGCGGCTCGAAAAGGCCGGGGACCATACATGACCGATCCCCAGCTTGGCGTGCTGATGCTCGGGCTCTTCGTCGTGGCCATCCTGCTCGGCTTTCCGATCGCCTTCACGCTCATGGCGCTGGGGGTCGGCTTCGGCTACCTCGCCTATGACAACATCGACACCGTGGCGAGCCTTTTGGTTCAGCGCACCTTTTCGGTGATGACCAACGACGTGCTGATCTCCGTGCCGCTCTTCGTATTCATGGGTTACGTGATCGAGCGCGCCAACATCCTCGACCGCCTGTTCCGCTCCATCCAGCTGGCCGCGGGCGGCTTGCCTGGCTCGCTCGCCATCGCGACTCTCATAACCTGCGCCCTTTTCGCGACCGCCACCGGAATCGTCGGCGCGGTGGTGACCCTCATGGGCCTGCTCGCCTTCCCGGCGATGCTGCGCCAGGGCTATGACGTGCGGCTTTCGGCGGGGGTCGTCTGCGCCGGCGGCTGCCTTGGCATTCTCATCCCGCCGTCGATCATGCTTATTCTCTACGGGGCGACAGCTGGGGTTTCGGTGGTCCAGCTCTATGCCGGAGCCCTCTTCCCGGGCCTGATGCTGGCCGGCATGTATACGCTCTACGTGATTATCCGGGTTCTCATCAATCCGGCGCTGGCCCCGAAGCTGCCGCCCGAGGACCGCGACGTCCCGATCGGGGCGATCTTCTGGTCGCTGCTCACCTCTTTCTTCCCGCTCGCGCTGCTGATCCTCAGCGTGCTCGGCGCCATCATGTTCGGGCTGGCGACGCCCTCCGAAGCCGCCGCCATCGGCGCGCTCGGCAGCCTGATCCTCGCCGCCGCCTATCGCGCGCTCACCTGGCAAAAGCTGAAGGAATCGGTGTTCCTCACGGCTCGTACCTCGGCCATGGTCGGCTGGCTGTTCGTCGGCTCCTTCACCTTCTCGGCGGTTTTCGCCGCGCTTGGCGGCGATGACGTCATCAAGAATTTCGTGGTCGCCCTCGACCTCTCGCCCCTCACCTTCCTGATCGTCGCCCAGCTGATCATCTTCGTCCTGGGCTGGCCGCTCGAATGGACGGAGATCATCGTCATCTTCATGCCGATTTTCCTGCCGCTCCTCGAGCATTTCGGCATCGACCCGCTGTTCTTCGGCCTCCTCGTGGCGCTCAACATCCAGACGTCGTTCCTGTCCCCGCCGGTCGCCATGGCGCCGTTCTACCTGAAGGGCGTGGCGCCCGCGCACGTCTCGATCAACGAGATCTTCCGAGGCGTTATGCCGTTCATCGTCATCGTGGTCATAGCCATGGCGGCCCTCTACGCCTTCCCCGCGATCGGCTTGTGGCTGCCGAACAAGCTCTATAACTGAGCTGCCAATGCACCCGCGCAACGCGCAGCTCGCCGCGATGAGCGCGCTCGAGGCGCGCGACGAGATCGCGCGCGGCTCGATCACCGCGGCCGAGCTTACGGCCGCCTGCCTCGAGCAAATCGCGGCGAGCGAGCCCGAAGTCCAGGCCTGGGCCTACATCGACCCCGATCATGCGATGCGGCAGGCGGCGGAGCTCGATCGCAAGCGCTCGACCGGCCGGCCCATCGGCCCGCTGCACGGAGTCCCCATCGGCGTGAAGGACATTATCGACACGCGCGACATGCCGACCGAGAACGGCACGACGCTGGATGCGGGCCGGCGGCCGGCGGCGGACGCCACGGCGGTCAGCAAGCTCCGTGAGGCCGGCGCGGTCATACTGGGCAAGACGGTGACGACGGAGCTTGCCGTCTACACGCCGGGCAAGACCCGCAACCCGCATGACGCCAAGCGCACGCCGGGCGGCTCGTCCTCCGGCTCCGCCGCCGCCGTGGCGGCCGGGATGATCCCGCTCGCGCTCGGCTCGCAGACCAACGGCTCGGTCATCCGGCCCGCCTCGTTCTGCGGCGTCGTCGGCTACAAGCCGAGCCGCGGGCTCGTCTCGCGCCACGGCGTCTTGGCGCAATCGCCCGCGCTCGACACGATCGGCGCATTCGCGCGCACGATCGAGGACGCGGCGCTCCTCGCCGACGTCATCGCAGGCTATGATGATCGCGATCCGGGATCCCTGATAGCCGGCCGGCCCGACCTCCTCGCCTTGACGCGGAGCGCGCCGCCGCTGAAACCGGTGCTGGCGTTTGTGCGCTCGTCGGTTTGGGACCGAGCAGGCGAGGACGTCCGCGCAGGGTTCGAGGAAATCTGGCAGGCGCTCGGCAACGCCGTCCAGGAAATCGAGCTGCCGGACATCTTCGCGCGCGTTCACGATTGGCATCGCACGGTCAATATGGCCGAGTTGGCCCGCAATTACGCGCGCTACTTCGACAAGGACAGCTCGGCGCTGAGCGACAGGCTGCGCGGCCTCTACGAAGAAGGCCTGACCGTCCGGGCCGTCGACTATATCGGCGCGCTTGACGCCATGGCCATGCTGAACGGGGGGCTGGAGCGGATCTTCGTCCGCTTCGACGCGATCCTCACGCCGGCCGCGCCGGGCGAGGCGCCGCTCGGCCTGGAAAGCACGGGTGACCCGGTGTTCAACTCGATCTGGACTTTTTGCGGCGTCCCGGCTCTCTCCTTGCCGCTCCTCGCCGGGTCGAACGGCATGCCAATCGGGATCCAGCTCGTCGGCCGCCACCTCTACGATGGCCGATTGCTGCGCACCGCGCGGTGGCTGCAGGATACGATTCTGAACAGCGACGCCGAATCCAAGAGCGCGGCGCGCGGAGCCTCGGCATGAGAGCGTCCGGCGTCATCTTTGCGACCTCAGCGCTGCTGACATTTGCGGTCTTCCTCGGCATCCTCATCTGGACGGCGCCGAAACCGGCCTTGATCGCCGTTTGCTTGGTCGGGCTGGCGCTGGCCGTCTTCGATTTTCACCGCACCGCAATTCGGCGCCGGCCGGCGGGGCGCTGACGCCCTGGCTCGCGCCGGGTCGCGCCGCGCTGTAATCTGCCATTCCAATCATCTCGGGGCATAACGACATGGCGCAAAAAATCCGCTGGGGCATCATTTCGACGGCGAATATCGGCACGCGGAAAGTCATTCCCGGCATGCAGCGCTCGGAGCGCGGAACGGTCGAGGCGATCGCCTCGCGGGACGCGGGGCGCGCCAGGAGCGCGGCGGCGGAACTTGGCATCCCCAAGGCCTACGGCTCCTATGAAGAGCTCCTCGCCGACCCAGATATCGACGCCGTCTACAATCCGCTGCCGAATAACCTGCATGTCGACTGGACATTGAAGGCCGTCGAAGCGGGCAAGCACGTGCTGTGCGAAAAGCCGATCGGCATGAACGCAGAGGACGCGGCGCGGCTGAAGGCGGTCGCCGGCCGGCGCCATGTCATGGAAGCTTTCATGGTGCGCCAGCACCCGCAATGGCTGCGGGCGCGCGAGCTGATCCGCGACGGCAGGATCGGCGAACTCCGCGCCGTCCAGGTCTTCTTCGCCTACGACAACCGCGACCCGGACAACATCCGCAACAAGCCGGAAACCGGCGGCGGCGCGCTGCTCGACATCGGCTGCTACGGCATCGTCTCCGGGCGGTTCTCATTTTCGGCGGAGCCGAGCCGCGTCGTATCCCTGATCGACCGCGATTCCGCCTTCGGCACCGACCGCCTCAGCTCCGTCATCGCCGATTTCGGCGGCGGCCGCCAGCTGACGTTCACCGTATCCACCCAGATCGCCGCGCATCAGCGCGTCACGCTGGCCGGCACACGCGGCCGCATCGAGGTTCTGATCGCCTTCAACGCCCCGCAGATGGAAGCGACGCGCATCCTCATCGACGACGGCAGCGGGCTTGGCGGCGCGTCCTCGGTCGAGGAGGTGATCCCGCCGGCCGATCAGTACGCCGAGCAGGCGGACACCTTCGCCCGCGCCGTGCTCGGCGAGACGGAGCTGCCTTACGGCGTCGACGACGCGGTCCGCAACATGCAGATCCTCGACGCCATCTTCCGCTCCGAGCAGTCGGGGCGCTGGGAATCGACCGGTTTGTGACGCTCATTGCATGCAGCCGGGCCGACTTCCCGCTGGCCTCCCCTCACGCTCGTCTCTCGCAGCTGTGATCGCGCCGCAGTTCTC
>JACCSN010000726.1 GCA_013812985.1 Hyphomicrobiales bacterium
CCGACCGACCCAGCCCTTGACCGGCGCCGGTGACGAGGCAAACCTTGTCGTCCAGCAAACCCATGCAGCACTCCCTGTCCGTATTCGCCGACCGCCGCACCGTAGCGCCTGGCTCTACCCCTGAACGGTATCCAGAATATCGGACGGAGTTCCACCATACCGGATTCTTGTGTACTGAACAGCCTGGGCTTGCTGCGGACGCGCATAAGGAGGCCATGAGGGGCTGGAATTCGCAGGTGCGATGCCTGCGGGCCGGCGATGGCTCAATCGCTGCGTCCGCGAGCGGCAAGTGCTCGCGCTACCGGGAGGTCATCAAATGTCGAGCGAACACAACACTCTGGTGCTGACCAATCTCGGCTTCGCCTTCGATCATCCGGAAGCGGTGGCGTGGGGACCGGATGGCCGCGCCTATGCCGGCGGCGAGGCCGGCCAGCTCTATTGCTTCGGACTGGACGGAGGCGTGCTGGAGGAGATCGCTCGCGTCGACGGCGGCTTCCTGCTTGGCCTGGCGCATGACGCCGACGCCAACACCTATGCCTGCGATGACCGGTCCAGGTGCGTCCATCGCATCACGCCCGATGGACAAGTGACTGTCTATGCCGACGGCAATGCCGAGCAGAAGATGCGGGTGCCGAACTATCCGGTGTTCGACGACAGCGGCAACCTTTACGTTTCGGACTCGGGGAATTGGGGCTCGCGCGACGGCTTCATCTGGAAAGTGGCGCCGGGTGGGACGGCGGCGGAGATCTGGGACCGGCAGGCGAACGGATTCACCAACGGCATGTGTCTCTCGGCCGACGGACAGTCCCTATGTGTCGTGGAATCATGCCCGCCGGTGATCTCCAGAGTCGCAATCAAGCCCGACGGCAGCGCCGGAGAACGCCGTGTCCTCGTCGAGCTGCCCCGCCAGGTCCCCGACGGCGTAGCATTTGACGAAAACGGCCACCTCTATATCAGCCTTTACAACCCCAACATCATTTACCGGCTGACCCCTGGCGGCGAACTGGTCAAGCTTTATGACGACTGGGAGCAGTTGAAGCTGTTGGCCCCGACTAATATCGCCTTCGGCGGCCCCGACATGAGAAGCTTGATCATCGCCAGCCTTTGTGGCTGGTCGGTGCATACGGCGCCTGTGGCCGTGCCGGGTCTGCCGCTCCGCTACCCGGTTCTATGAATCCGCCGGTTGTCGTCACCGTTCAATACGCCGCCTCCCCGCGCCACTGGGTCCGCCCTTATTGCGACGCATCAGGCGACCGTAAACATCGCTAAAGCCTCGTCACTGACTTCAATCCCCAGCCCAGACTTGTCTGGAAGCGGGATAACGCCGTCGATCACGGGCAATTCGTCGCTGACGAGATCGCGCCGGAGGCGCGAATCGGCGAGTTCCCGCGGCAGGAATTCAATGAAGGTGCAGGTCGGCGCTACCGCGGCTAAATGCACCGAGGCCGCGATGCCGATCGCCGATTTCCAGCAATGTGGAACGACGGCAATGCCGCGGTCCCGCGCGTGCAGCGCAACGCGCCGAGCTTCGGTGAGGCCGCCAACCCGGCCGACATCCGGTTGCACCACATCGAGCGCATTCCGGTTCATAAACTCCAGGAACTCGAAGCGCGTAGTCTGCCACTCGCCGGCCGCGATCCTTACCGGGGAAGCCTGGCAGAGTTTGGCGTATCCATCGATGTCGTCGCTCGGCAGCGGCGTCTCGACAAAGTAGATGTCCTCGCCGGCGAACATCTCGATGGCCCGCAGCGCCTCCTTCCAGTCCCGCCAGCAATAGGCGACGTCGACCATGACGGTCATGCCGGGGCCGATCGCCTGTCGGCACGCAGCGACTATGCGGGCGATCTCGCGGTCGTCGGGGATCTGCAGCGAGTTGTGCGAATAGGGGCCCTTTACGCATATCTCGAGCTTCACCGCCCGGAAGCCGAGCTCCTTCGCGGTCACCGCGCGCTCTACCAGCACCCGCGTATAGGTCTCCAGATCGTCGCCTTCGGGAAGCAGGGAGGCATACGGGGTGACGGCTTTGTGAGCGGTGCCGCCGAGGAGTTGCCAACATGGCTTGCCCTCGATTTTTCCGACCAGATCCCAGAGCGCCATGTCGAGCGCCCCCATGGCGCAGATGCCCAGCCCGCGCCGCCCAGTCATGGCCGAGCCCGTATACATCTTCTCCCAAAGGCCTTCGACGTCACGCGGGTGCTGACCGAGCAGCATCTCCTTCAGGCCGAGGCCCATGATATGGGTGCCCGGGGCTTCGATCATGGCTTTTGCGACCCAGGGATTGGTGTCGGTCTCGCCGATGCCGACGAGGCCGTCATCGGTGTGGATCTTCACGACCAGATTGTCCTGGGCGGACGAGCATGCATCCGCCCGGTAATCCGGCACGAGAAGAACGAAGCACTCGATTGCGGTGATCTTCAAAGCTGCTCCCCTGGGATAAATGCGCGCTGTTTTCCGTCTCCCTGGCGCGAGGTAACTGCGATACGGGTGCGGTTCTCGACCGAATGATCGTTCAACCCCGCACCGAGACGGTGCGAGAGTCGCCGTGCGGCGTCGCATACGGCAGTGACGAGCCGCTTGCGATTGACCGACTTCAGCCGCTGCTCCGGCGCTGCAATGCTGATGGCGGCGATGCACCGATCCGCGGCGTCGAGCACGGGCGCCGCCACGCATCCGGCGTGCTCGTTTGTCTCGCCGATCTCGATGCTGTGCCCCCGCTGTCGAAAGGCGCGGACCTGTTGGAACAGAAGCTCGACATCCGTGCTGGCCTTCCCGGTCGGCGAGGGGCGAACGGTGTTCCGCAGCAGGCGGCGGAGGTCGTTGTCGGCGAGGTCGGAAATGACAAGCCGGCCACCGGCCGCCCAGTTGACCGGAACACGCGACCCGACCCGGCTGATGATGCGAACCGGGCGGCTGCCCTCTTCCTTCATGACCACAAGAAGCATGTCTGCATCCAGTATCGACAATTGCACCGTCTCCCCGGTGGCATCGCGAAGCTCCCTCACGATCGGCGCTCCCTCCTTCAGGAGGTCGATCTTGCTCCCGTAGGCCATCCCGAGCTCGAAGAGCTTGGGCCCGAGAAACAGTTTGCCGCCGGGGCCTGACGGCTCCAGGTAGCGCGCCTCGCTCAGGACATTGACGATGTTGTAAGCGGTCGAGCGCGGTATCGACAGGGCGCTTGCTATCTCGGCAACACCGGTCGGCTCATCTCGGCGCAGCAACAAATCGAGAATCGCGACGACCCGGTGAGCGCTGCGGGAGCCGTTCAGCTCAGGGCGCTCCTGTTCAGACATTCGAGCTCGCCGAGCCATCTGGTTCCTTCTGAGTAGGGCGAATCGCCAGCCAGACGCAATGCGACATGTCCAACATATTGGACAATAGTACAGTACGTTGCACACGGCAAGCGCACGCGTTAGATTGAGTGACGAAACCTCGCACCGAGGGAACGATGCACACGGATCGGCAGCGGCAATCCGAAAGCGCTTCGCAAGCTGTCCTGACGCGAGTTGCGGAGCGGACCCGCCGGTTCAATTTCGGTGTGTGGTTCTGGGGAGATGCCATCGCCTTTGATGGACTGATCGATGCCGCCGACCTCCTTGATGAGCCGACATTGGCAGAATTCTGCGTGAGCTATTTTGATCGCTGGCATAAAAGGCCACCGGCTTGGACCGACTATCTCACTCCGGGGCTGGCGCTCGCACGGCTTGTTCAATGCGGAGCGGACACCCTTCTGCCCAGCATGCGCCGTTTGCTCGATTGCTACCTCTTCGAGACGCCGCGGGGAGAGACAGGCCTGCACTACTTCCGTCCCGATATGCCGCAGTTCCGCACGACTGTGCTTGTCGATTCCCTCTATCACGTCCCGCCCTTCATTGCCGCTTGCGCTGAGCCGTTTCGCGATCCTTCCCTTTATCGCGAGGCAATCGTGATGTGGAACGAGCACGCGAAGGTCTTGAGCCTCCCCGGAAAGCCGCTGCTTTGTCACAATTACGATCACGGCTCCGGCCGTCGGCGCGGCTATGGTTGGGGTCGCGGCAACGGCTGGGCGCTCTTGGGCCTGATCGATCTCATCGAGCTTCTGCCGTCCGCCGCTGAGGACCGAGACAGCGTGGTCGAGGAGTTTTGCCGCCTGTCGTCGGCGGTGCTGGCTGAGCAGGATGCAAGCGGTTTCTGGCGGACCTTGCTCGACGATCGCGAGTCCTATCTCGAGACGTCGACGGCCGGTTTTTTCGGCGCCGTCTTCACTAAGGGCGCGCGGCTCGGTCTATTACACGCGGAGTATGCCGATGCCGCCGAGCTCGCCTGGCGAGCCCTCCTGACGCGCATTGACCAGGACGGCGGGGTATTCGGAACCTCGGCCGCAACCTGGGCGGCCAATGCCCCGGTCGAGGAGCTTGCCCTCTACAAAGCTGCGTCGACGGAAGTCAACGTGTGGGGACAGGGAGCAGCGCTCCGGTTCGCATCAGAGCGCCTCCGCGCCGGCATTCACTGAGGCAAACACATGGCTCCAATTGAAGAGATCGAAGTCATTCCGCTTCGGGTCGGGGGCAGCGACGTCGACGATTGCGACGGTACGGTCGATACCGTCGTCGTCAAGCTGACGGATTCGGAGGGCCGCAGCGGAATAGGCGAGAGCGATGCTTCGCCGGAAGCGGTCAGGGCTTTTCTGGAAACGCCGACCGCGCACATCTGGGCCCGGCGCGCATCGGAGATTCTGATCGGCCAGGATCCGCTCGAGATCACGGCGCTCTGGGAGCGGCTTTACGAGGGGACGATCTATTCGGGGCGACGCGGCCTTGGCATTCATGCGCTCTCCGCTATCGACCTGGCGCTTCATGATCTCGCCGGAAAGCAGGTCGGCGTGCCCGCTTACAAGCTCATGGGCGGGGCACGGCGGGAGACGCTTCGCCCGTACTGCACGATCTTTCCCGGCCTGCCGAAGGACCGTTCGCTCTCCGAGTTGCTCGAGATCACCGGCAAGCAGTTCGAGCAGGCCCTCTCGTTGGGCTTCAGGGCCGTCAAGATGGAAGTCATGTACTTCGACCTTGTCACCGATGCCCAGCTCGTCGAGGCGATCCGCGAGGGCCGGCGCATGCTCGGCGATGGCATCACGATGATGCTCGATTTCGGCTATCGCTGGCGCGACTGGCATGATGCCTACTGGGTGCTGCGACGGGTCGAGGACTGCAACATCTACTTCGCCGAGGCGACATTGCAGCATGACGATCTGCGTGGCCACGCCCGGCTTGCCGAGTTGAGCCCGATCCGCATTTGCGGGGCCGAGATGGCGGCGACTCGCTGGGAAATACGCGAGTGGATCGAGACCGGCAAGGTTGCGGTCGTGCAGCCTGATATCAGCCGCTGCGGCGGGCTGACGGAGATCCGCCGCATCGCTGATTTTTGCGAGCTCCACGGCGTCCAGGTCATTCCGCACGGTTGGAAGACGGGCATTTTAGCCGCCGCCGGCCGCCACTTCCAGGCAGCCTGCCCCAATGCGCCGTATTTCGAGTTCATCTCGCCGCACGTCTATCAGTCGCCCTTACGCGAAAAGCTTGTCCAGCCGGAACCTTTCGTTACGGACGGCCAAATGTCACTCCCGGAAGGGCCGGGTCTCGGCGTCGAGCTCGACGAGGAGATCGTCCGAACCTACCGCGTCGCAAACGCTTGAAAGTGGGGGAATGACACACCGGCTTGAAGGCAAGCGCGCGCTTGTTTATGGCGGAGGAACTGGTCTCGGCTTCGCCTGCGCCGAAGCGTTGCTTGCCGCCGGCGCGGCAGTGTTTATCACGGGGCGCCGGCGCGAGAAGCTGGACGAAGCTCGTATCCGGCTCGCCGAACCAGAATGCCTTGGCCTTGCGGCAGGCGATTTCACTCGCGAGTCGGACGTAGCGACAATCACCGAGGAGGCCGTCAAGTTTCTGGACGGCCTTGACACGGTGATCGTGAGTTCGGGTAACTCAGCCATAGGTTCGACCCTCAACGCCACGCGGGCTCAGTTCGAGGATATTCTTGCGACCAACCTGGTCGGACCTTTCCTTGCGATTCAAGCCGCCGCACCGCATCTCATCCGTGCAGCCCCGGCCTCGGTCATCCTGCTGGCTTCCGTTTTCGGCGTCGTGGCGATGAAGGAACGGGTCGCCTATTCGACCTCCAAGGCAGGCGTGCTGGGAATGACGCGGGCAATGGCTATGGACCTTGCGGAACACGGTGTGCGGGTCAATGCGGTGAGCCCCAGCCTCGTCCTGACCGAACTCGCCCGGGATGTCATCGCCCGCGAAGCCGATCCGGCCGCGAGCCTCGCACGGCGCCAGGCCCAGCATCCGCTCGGCAGGCTCGGGCAACCCTCCGAGATCGGCGCCGCGGCGGTCTATCTCGCCAGCGACGACAGCGCTTGGACGACGGGACAAAATCTGATCATCGACGGGGGGCTATCGATCGCGTGAGCTAAACAGGCCGTCGCAACGGCGGCGCAAGCAGGGAGGAAGCCAACATGACAAGATTTCGTATGGAGTTGATGGTGGGCGTAGTAGCCCTGATGTCGTTCAGCGGCACACAAGTGCTCGCGCAGGAGGACAAGTGCCTGAGAGTGGTCGGGACAGACTGGGCTTCCGAGCAGCAGTCGGTCGATCCGTTGATCAACAACAACGTCGCCGATCTCATGCGCCTGACGACCATTTACGAGAAGCTCGTCGATTTGGACAATGGCTTTCAACCCGTTCCGGTGCTGGCGGAAAGCTGGGAATCCAACGACGACGGAACCGTATGGACATTCCATCTCCGCCAGGGCGTGAAATGGCATGACGGCCGGGATTTCACCGCCAAGGACGTACTCTGGACGCTCACGCGCGTTCTTGATCCGAAGCTCGATTCCGGCGCTGCCGCGACGCTCGGAATGATCGATCCCGCGGCGATGGAGGCCGTCGACGATCACACGGTGCGGCTGACGCTGAAGGCGCCGACGGTCGAATTGCCGATTCTGATCAGCAGCAAGTATACGGCGGTCGTTCCCGACGGGACGGATCGCGAGACCATGCAGAAGGCGCCGGTCGGCACCGGCCCCTATAGGGTCGATGCGTTTGCGCCGGGCCCCACGTTCGTGGCCAAACGCAACCCCAACTATTGGAAGCCGGGATTGCCCAAGGCGCCCTGCATCGAGCTCAGCGGCATCACGGAATCCGTCGCCCGTATCGCCGCGCTGCAGAGTGGTCAGGCCGATCTCCTGATTTTCCTTGAGCCCTCGGCCACCGCAACCCTCAGCGCCGACCCCAGTATCACGGTCCTGAACTCGCCGGGAGGGAGCGTCATGACGCTGTCGATGTGGGTCGACACGCCGCCTTTCGACAAGCTGCAAGTGCGCCAGGCCATGAAGCTGGTGGTGGATCGGCAGAAGATGGTGGAAGCCGCGCTGCTGGGGAACGGGGCTCCCGGCAACGACAATCCGGTTCCGCCGAACTCACCCGATGCTTACCGGAGCGACATCATTCCGCGCAACGTGGACAGGGCCAAAGAGCTCCTCAAGGAGGCGGGCTACCCGGATGGCTTGAGCGTCGACCTCTACACGTCCGATTCGATCTCGACCATGGTGCCGGTCGCGCAGCTCTACCAGCAGATGGCGGCCGAGGCGGGAATCACGGTCAACATCATCATGTCGCCTGCCGATTCCTATTGGAACGAGATCTGGCTCAAGCGGCCCTTCATCACTTCGAACTGGGGCGGAAGACCGACCGCGGAGGCGCTGAGCATCGCCTATCTGAGCGACGCGGAGTTCCCGGAAACGCATTGGTATCGCAAAGACTATGATGAACTGATCGCCAGGGCCAACGGCACCGTGGATCCCGAGGCGAGACGTAAAATCTTCCAAGAGGCTCAAAAGCTCCTGGCTGAGGAGGGCGGCGTGATCGTGCCCGCCTTCGCCGCAGTCTCAGCCGCGATGCGCGATGGCTGCAGCGGCTATGAGCCGAACAACAACGTCAACAACAATGACTTCAGCGCCTTTCAATGTGAGTGAGATGCGATCGGGCCTGCGCCGGGACTGTGTGCGTCCCGGCGTCGTGCGATTTCGCCTCTGAAGCAATCCTGCTCAGGCCGACGCTCATGATGATCCTTCGTCTTGTCGGGCTGCGGCTCATAACAGCGGCGATCACACTGCTGTTCGTCTCCGCCATCGTGTTTGCCGCGGTCGAGGTACTTCCGGGCGATGTCGCCACAAACGTACTGGGGCAGTTCTCAAGCGAGACGGCGCGGGAGGCGCTACGTCAGCAGCTTCATCTCGACGAGCCGCCGGTGCAGCGTTACCTTCTGTGGCTCGGCGGCTTGCTTCAGGGTGACCTCGGCATCGCGCTTAGCAGCCGACGCCCGATTACCGAGGTCCTGGGGCCGCGCGTCTCCAACACGCTGATTCTGTCGGCGGCGGCCATCCTCATCTACATACCGCTCGCGTTGCTTCCTGCCATGCTTCAAGCGCTCCACCGCAATCGCCCGGTGGATCATGCAATTTCCACGGGAACGCTGGTGCTTGCGTCCATTCCGGATTTTCTTCTGGCGCTGTTCCTGTTGATTCTGTTTGTCGTGGCCTTGCCGCTGTTGCCGGCCGTTTCCGCCGTCACGGGCCTGACCGACTTCATCGGATGGCTGCGGGCGCTGGTCCTGCCGGCATCCACGCTCGCGATAGTTATGGCCGTTTACGCGGCCCGGATGCTCAGGGACAATCTGATTGAGGTGCTTGACGCGCAGCACGTCCTCATGGCGCGACTCCGCGGGCTTCCCGAGTGGAGGGTGGTCTGGATTCATGCGCTCCCGAACGCCTTGCTTCCGACGCTCAACATAACGGCCCTCAACCTGACCTACCTCGCCGGTGGCGTGGTGATCGTCGAGAAGGTGTTCGGGTTCCCCGGTTTCGGCAGCCTCATGATCGACGCTATCCGGTTCCGGGACGTGCCTTTGATTGAGATCACCGTCCTGCTTGCCTCGGCGGTTTACGTTGCCGCCAATCTCTTGGCGGACATCGCTGCCCTCTTGCTTAACCCCAAGCTCCGGCAGGTGAGAGCTTGACGGCGGAGACATTGGCAAACCGTGGATCGGTCCGTCGAAGCTGGCGTGCCGCACCGCCGAGCTTCAAGATGGGCCTGACGCTGCTTCTCGCGCACCTTGTTGCCGCCGCAGTGGGGCCGTTCGCAGCGCCCTATGGCTTCGCGCAAATCGGCGCAGGTACGCCCCTGTCCGGGATGAGCTTCGAGCATCCGATGGGGGTCGACCAGCTGGGGCGGGACGTCTTCAGTCGCGTGCTGTATGGATCCCACATCGTCATCATGCTGTCGGTCGCCGGAACCGCCCTGGGCCTCGCTCTGGGCTCGGCTATTGGGCTTCTTTCAGCCTATGTCGGCGGGTTCCGTGATGAGGTCGTGCAGCGAATCGTCGAGGCCTTCGTCTCCATTCCTTACATCGTCCTTGGGCTCCTTGCCGTCTACGCGGCGGGCCCCGAGCTTGCCGGCCGCCAGTGGCTCATGGCGCTGGTGATTGCGATCATCTATGCGCCCCGCATCGCCCGCATGGCGCGGGCAGCAGCGATCGACATTGTCAGCCGCGACTTCGTCACAGCGGCCCGCTTGCGCGGCGAAAGCGCCTGGTCGGTGGTGCGGCGTGACCTTGCTCCGAACGCGGCATCGACCTTGCTCGTCGAGTTTGCGCTGCGGACGGGCTATGCTCCGGCGCTTATTGCCGCGTTCGGGTTTCTGGGCTTCGGGGTTCAGCCGCCAACGCCCGAATGGGGCCTTATGATCAGCGAGAACCGGAATGTCATCCTGCTTTCGCCCGTAACGGTTTTGGGCCCCGGGCTTGCCCTCGCCTCACTGGTGGTCGCCGTGAACCTGACAGCCGAAGGCTTGGCGCGCATCCTCGGCCGCAGCGCCGATTTCTCGGTGCGGTGAGATCGCGGACATGATCGAGGTCCAGGACCTCACCATGGATTACCACGCCGCCACCGGCCGCGTGCGCGCCGTGGCCGGTGTAAGCTTCACGCTTGCCCCGTCGGAGATCCTCGGCCTTGTTGGCGAGTCCGGCAGCGGGAAATCGTCGGTCGCCACGACCCTGTTAGGGCATGTGCCGCCAGCGGCCCGAATCGCTTCGGGCCGAGTGCTCCTGCATGGGCAGGACCTACTCGCGTTGCCAGCCGGCGCGCTCGCCTCCTACCGCGGTCGGCGGCTGGGCTACGTGCCCCAGAACCCGGCAATGGGGCTCTCCCCGCACCTGAAGATTGGCCGCCAGTTTGCCGAGCTCGTCCTGCAGCACGGGGTGGCCGACGACCGCGCGGCGGCGATGGAGCTTGCTCGATCGGACTTTGCGCTCGTCGGCCTCCCCGAGCCGCGGCGGCTCCTTCAGCGCTATCCGCACGAGCTCTCCGGCGGCCAACAGCAGCGGGTCTGCATCGCGATGGCGGTAGCATGCCGCCCCGAGCTGCTCGTTTTGGATGAGCCGACGACCGGCCTCGACGTGACGACCCAAATGCGGATCATCGAGCTGCTGAAGGATCTGAGGAGCCGCTTGAGCATTGGCATGCTCTACGTCACTCATGATCTCGGCCTGCTCGCCCAAATTGCCGATCGGGTTGGCGTGATGTACGCCGGGAGACTGGTCGAGCTCGCTCCAGCCCAGCGCATCTTCTCGGCGCCACGGCATCCTTATACCCGCGCCCTGATCGCCTCCGTTCCCAGCCTCCACGCGAGGGGGTTAAGGGCCAGGCGGCTGCGTGGATTCCTGCAGCGCGACGCCCTGCCTGAAGGCTGCTCCTTCTTCCCGCGTTGCGATCATGCCCACCAAAGCTGCGCCGTAACCGAGCAGGCCTTCGAGCAGGTCGCGACAGGTCACAGCGTCGCCTGCCAGCGCTGGAAGTCGGTTGAAGCTGAGGCGTCCGCGAGGCCGGAGGGAGACATCACCGGACAATCATCTCGGGCACCTCGGGCCGCGATTGGCCCAGTTCTTGTCGAGCTGAAAGGCATCAGCCTTGCCTACGGCCGGCCAAGCCTGTGGCGCCGATTTCGTGGCCAAGCGGACGATCCGGTGGTCGAGGGCCTCGATTTGCAAATCGGCGAGGGCGAGGTCTTTGCGCTCGTGGGCGAGTCGGGCAGCGGCAAGTCGACAATCGCCCGCGCGCTGGGCGGCCTGCTCAAGCTGTCGAGCGGGGAAATGCGCTTCCGCGACACGGGCCTGCCGAGGCGATTGAGCCTCAGGCCGCTCGAGGTCAGGCGGCAGATACAATACGTATTCCAGAACCCGGATGCCTCTCTCAATCCTCGTGAGCGGGTCGACGGCGCCCTGAAGCGGCCGCTCCGCCTCTATTTCAATCCCGGTTCGCTGGAGATGAATCGCCGCGTCAGACGTGCCTTGGAAGAGGTGCGCCTCGATCCCTCTTATGCGCGCCGCTTCCCTGACCAGCTTTCCGGCGGCGAGCGCCAGCGCACGGCCATCGCGCGTGGCATCCTCGCCGAGCCGTCCCTCATCCTATGCGATGAGGTGCTCTCCGCGCTGGACGTTTCGGTGCAGGCAAGCATCCTCGACCTGCTCGCGCGCCTGCGCGAGGAGACGGGCGTCGCGATGCTCTTCATCAGCCATGACCTTGCGGTCGTACGCACACTCGCCGATCGCACCGGGGTCCTCTTTCGCGGATCCCTCGTCGCAGTAGGACGAACCGGCGACATCTTCGAACCGCCGTACCATCCCTATACCGAAGAGCTCCTGCTCGCCCTTCCCTCCCACCGCGCGCGCCTACGCCGGCCGCTCCTTCCCTCGACGGTTTACAGCGGCAACGAGGGCCGCGGCGGGTGTGTCTACGCAAGCCGATGCCGGCATTACCGCGGGGCAATCTGCGACCAGCAGGTTCCTCCATGGCGCACCACGATTTCGGGAAATGCGATCCGCTGCCATGTCCCGCTACCTGAGCTCCTCGATGAGAGTCTGATCGCCGGGACGGGAGGACTGAGGACCCAGGGAGACGCGCATTCACCGCGCCACGAATTGTAAGGTCAGGAGGCAGAAGTGCAGGAGTCATTAAGCGATCGACTGACGCGATGCTATACGGCCGCTGTCCACGACGTCATGCGCCTGCATAACTTAACAGACTTCGTCCTGCCCTGGGAAATCCGCTCCCTGTTTCCAGGCAAAGGCGTCGCTGGACCGGCCTTTACCTTACGTGGCCGCACCGGTGCCGACATAGAGCCGCACGACACCTACCTCGCCTGGACACGGTTTCTCGGTGATGTCCCTGCTGGCGCGATCGCAATCTGCCAGCCGAACGACCATCTGGTCGCGCACATGGGTGAGCTCTCCGCCGAGACGCTGAAGCACCGCGGCGTGAAGGCCTATGTGGTCGACGGGGGCTGCCGGGATGTCTCCTTCATCCGGCGTATCGGATTTCCCGTCTGGTGCCGCTACGCCACACCGGCCGACATTGTGGGCTGCTGGTTGCCGGAAGGCTTCGGCGAGCCAATCAAAATAGACAAAGTGACCGTCAATTCCGGTGACTACATTCTGGGGGATGACGACGGGGTGGTCGTCATCCCGCACGAACGTGCAGAGCAGATTACAGCGGAAACCGAAGTGGTCATGGGGCGCGAAAACCTCGTTCGCAACGCCATAATGGAGGGCATGCATCCACAGGAGGCATACCTAACCTACAGGAAATTCTGAGTCTGTGTTGCGGCCCGCCTCACGGGCACTTTGAGCTTAACGATGCCAAGCCTAATAACCGTGCCGCCTTAAAGGCCTATGTCGAGAAGGTGCTCGTCCCGGAACTGCGGTCCGTGATGTCTTAGTGATGGACAACCTGTCGAGCCATAAAGGGGCCGAATGTGCGCGAACTGATCGAGACGGCCGGCGCAACATTTGGATCCGCCGCAGCGTGCGGAACCAGCACCAGCCGACATGGCGGTAGACCCATAGGGCAGCCCCGCGAAGACGCACGAAGCCGCGAGTAGTGGAGAAGGTTGGATCCGGGTTGCTCTCCCTCCGCCAAGCCTCTCGTGTGCAAAATTCTCCGTCGCCTCAGAGGTGGGCTGAAAAGCCCCAGGAACTGCGGGCTTCCGGCCGGAAGCTCTGGACTGCCCTATTAGGGGCTCGGCTGCATTTGTTCTCTCTCTGCCCTTGGTTCTCCGAAGCTCTGGACTGCGGCCATTTAGTACGGAGCCACCATCGCTTTTCAGATCAATCACTTAGCACCCGATCACCTCTGCACTGGTTGCAAGCGCTTTTGGTGGAGCGAGCGATCCCGAAGTCGGATCGTACCGGCACATCCGTCGCGGCGGCCAGATACGCATCCGTATTTGCCAGCGTTGCCATTGTAGGCAAGCGAAACTATGGCGCGCGGTTGCGCATCTGCCATTTGGGCAGCGTCCGCCGAGGTTGGCGTACTGCGGCCCATAGCAGCCCGACAATGCGCGCCTGCTCGGCCGGGATCAGCTCGTCCCAGAATGGGTTAGTTTTGGGAGGGCTGCCGCGGTCCGGTCGATCTGCCCGCCTGTCCTGGTTTCCGGGGCGAGGGGGGCTAGCGCCGGTGGGCCTCGATCCGAACGTAAGAGGAACGGATCCGCGGCTCCATGTGCCTTGCATGTGCCACGGAGTATCCGTGACCGGATGGGAACGGACGCCGGAATCGGCCGTAGTCTTTGAAAAGGCAACGGAATCCTGCGTCGGAATCGGAACCGCAGGGAGTACATGCAAAAGCCCGCCCGAACCAGCCTAAGTTGCTGTTCCGACCGGCTTTTTTTGGTTGCGGGGGCAGGATTTGAACCTGTGACCTTCAGGTTATGAGCCTGAAAGAACTGGCCTAAAAAGCCCGGAACTCCGGGATTCTTCCAGCAGCCAACAGGAATCCAGGGGACGTTCGAACTCCCGATTATAACGCGACCGCGCGGCCTATCCGCCGCTCCATGGTGATCCTGGACCGAAACTGCCGAATACGGTTTCTGACATCCGGAGCAGAAACTCTGTTCTATTTCCTCGATGGCACCGGTGAGGACTGGCGCAAACGACTCAAGCGCCGGCAAGAACTGCCGGCGGCGATCCATCAACTAGTTCGAGTTTTGATCGCGACCGCGCGCGGTGAGCGGACGCGAACTCCGCGCAGCGTCGCTGTAACGCCGTGGGGCGTGATGATCGCGGAGGCGAGCTGGCTTGCCCAGCCGTGCGATCCTCCGGAGTCGGTTGCAGCTGACCCTGAGAGTGTCCCGATTGTCGTGCATCTCGAACTTCGAGAAAACGCGACTGCGTACGCGGCGCGCGTTCTCCGCAAGCACGGCGCTTCGCCGGCGCAGGTGCACGTCGGCGCGCTTTTGGCAATCGGCCGCTCCAAGCCGGAAATCGCGCGGCGGCTCGGCGTCAGGCCGTCGTCCGTGGCGGATGCGACGCGCAAACTTTATCAGCGGATTGACGTGCGCAACGCCACCGAACTCGGGACGAAGCTATGGCTCGCCGACCTGGAGCCCGGGTAGCTGCTGCCGGACAGCATGCCGCCCAGACTACCAGCAGCTCGGCGCGGCTTCGCGCGCAGAACCACATGGGTCTTTCGTCCAGGCATCGCAGATCGCCTGGAAGGCGTTCGCCATCGCAGCCGTTTTCGGTGCTTGGCGAAGTTTTAGGCCATGACGAAGGCTAGGACGTGTGAGCTTTCAGGCTTTCGAGGTCGGGATAGTGGACGACCCTGTCGCGTCCTTCACGGTCCGGTTCATGAGGGTTCGACGCCTGAACGAAGGTCCTCGGACTTGATCCGGGGACGATGGTCTCCTCGGCTTCCGTCAGGACGGCGCTCCGGGCCTGCGTCGGTCCTGGGCCGATCGACGGTCGTGGTGCGTCCTCGCCACTTGAGGATGCGCTATGGGAGCGCCCCTCTCGGGTTAGAGTTGCACCCTCACACTCCGAAACCAAACATCTAGGACCTCGGGCATTAGGGAACTCCGCTTCTGTTTAGAGGTTTGCATACGAGCGAAAAGCGCCCAAGCAACAGGGCAGCGAGCGATGCAGGATTTGGCAACGCGGCTCGATCGGCACCGGATCCGCGCGGTGTAAAAGACGCAAGTGAGTGTTGGCAGGAGAATGTGCGCTGAACCATCAGCGAGGCCCGCGGCACATGGGCTCGCCATCTTTCATGCAGGCTTCCGAACCCGGCTCAAATGGCACCGGCTGCGCCGCCGCATGGCCGACCCAATGTTCAGCCTCGACGTGATGCAGGACGGTTTCCGACTTGGCGCCTCTATGGAGCTCGATCTTCGCGTCCGTCACGACGGCGGATTCGTGGTTCTCCACGATGACACGCTCGACCGGGAAACGACCGGCGCCGGCGCCGCTTCCGACCAGACGATTGCCGGACTCCGCAAGCTGCATTTCGACGACAGCGGGCTTGAAGCCGCCGGGCGGCGACCCTTGCGGCCCCTGATCCTCGCCGAGGATCTGGCGAC
>JACCSN010000729.1 GCA_013812985.1 Hyphomicrobiales bacterium
GCCCGGCTTCGCGACGTCCAGAGCGGCGGCGATGCCTTCGAGGACGACCTCGGCGGCATGGCGCATCTTGTCGGGAGGCGTGCCGAGAAAGACGGTGCGCGTCATCGGCACATGATAGCGGTGGCGCACGCCCGCGATCTCGATCGTCGTCCCGGTCTGGGCCTGGAAGGGCTCGTCGCGCCAAGTCATGTGCGGGCATGAGGTGCCGATGCCTGTCGGCATGAGCGGCACGATTGCCGGGTAGTCGCCGCCATAGCCGTTGACGCCACGTGTTCCGGTCGCCTGGATGATTGCGGCCACCTCATATTGCGGCACGCCCACCCCAATCGTGTCGATCGCGGTTTGCATGATCTTTTCGGTGATGCGGGCGGCCTCGTTCATAAGGGCGATCTCTGGATCCGACTTCACGGTGCGGACCCAATTCACCAGGACACCGGCATCCTCGATGCGGGCATTCGACAGCTCGGCGCGCAGCACGTCGAGCGACTTGCCGGTGAAATAATAGCTGTCCGCCTCGACCCCGATCACACCCTTGTCCAGGCCGCGCTCGCGCAGGACCTGCGCCACGAATTGCATGGGGTGCTTCGTCGTTGATTGGACGTGATCGTCGGTGTAGCCCCGGATGTTTTCGTCCCGGAGGATGGTCGTGAGCCGGGCGCCGTTGACGTCTTGGCCCCGGCCCATCCAGATCGGCTGCTCGAGATCGGCTCCGACGACGACCGCCTGGTGGACGTAGAACGACCAGCCGTCGTAGCCCGTAAGGTAGTTCATATTCGCGGGGTCGCTGACGATAAGCACGTCCAGACCCGCCTGCTCCATGCGTACCCTCGTCTTCGCTAGCCGCTGCGAGAATTCAGCCTTGCTGAAAGGCGTATTGTTCTTGCCGAATTCCATGATCGCTCCCCTCTAGCGCACCGTCACGCCGGTCGGCGTGCGGGTCAAAACCTCGGGCCCGTTCTCTGTGAGCAGCACGGTGTTGGAGAGGAAGAAGTCGCCGCGCCCGGTTCCCATCATCCAGGAGAGGACGTGGAAGGTCATGCTGGTCCTGACCTCGATGTCGCTGTCGCCGCGCAGCCCTGTCACCTTGTTGCCGCCCGTCCAGCTCGGCGGGACACCGATCCCCACCAGGTAGCCGCAATGGTGGCGTCGGTAGTGCGGGAGGCCGGCGAGGTCGACAACGCCCTGCCAGGCGGCATAGACCTCGCGGAAGAGCGCGCCCGGCCGCAGGGCAGCGAGCACTGCCTCGAACGCCTCTTCCGTGGTCCGCGCCATTGCGCGGGCGTCATCGGGCGCGCGGCCCACGTGGACAAGCCGGCCGAGCGGCGCATGGTAGCGCGCGACGCAGCCCGAGAGCTCCAGAAATACCGCATCGCCGTCTTGGAAATGGGCGTCACCCCAGGTGGTATGCTCCTCGCCCAGCCGAGCCGTGGAACGGATGAACGGGCCAAACCCCGGATAGGTCCCGCCGGCGAGGATCATGGCTCGCTGGCATTCGGCCGCGACCTCCCGCTCGCTCCCGCCGGCGCGGATGGCCCCGGTCGCCGCCCCGGCAGCCGCATCGGAAACCCTGGCTGCCTCGCGCATGAAATGCTGTTCGGCTGGGCTTTTCACCATTCGCAGCTCGTCGACGAGCCCGGTGATGTCCATCCACTCGGCCCCGGGGAGCGCCTCCCTCAGCGTGACGCCCGCCGCGTAGGACAGGCCGGCGGACTGGGTTTCGATGCCGACGCGGCGCAGACGTATTCCCCAACCCTTAAGGATTCGGCCGGCAAGGTCCGCTGCCGTCTCGCTGTCCGAATGCCCCTGAAAGCGTGCGTTCCGCACGTGGCTGGCGACCGTCACTTGCTCCATAGCGCGGGTGACAAGGATCATCTTGTCCTCTGCCGGGACGAGCAGCAGATGCGGCGTGAAATAGCCCCAGTGGTCAAGACCGGTCAGATAGAAGATGCTTTCCGGCGTCGAGACGAGGCAGATGTCGAGGCCTCGCGCCGCCATGCTCCGCCGGGTCGCGGCCAGGCGAGCGTCGAACTCGGCGGGAGAGAAGTAGGGCGCGTTCCCCTCTCCCTTGCGGGGAGGGGTTAGGGGAGGGGCAGCGCCGAGGCCCTTAGCGCTGGCGCTACCCCCACCCCGGCCCTCCCCCGCAAGGGGGGAGGGAGTTGTCGCCCATTCCGCCATTCAAAGACTCTCATGCACCCGGTCGACGGCCCGCTTTGTCATCTCGACGATCTTGTCCACCTCGCCACGCGTGAGGATGAGCGGCGGGGCGAAGCCGAGAATATCGCCATGCGGCATGGCGCGAGCGATCATGCCTTCATCGAGCGCGGCCGCGGAGACTTTTGCGCCGATCTTGAGATTCGGATCGAAGGCAGTCTTGGCGTCCTTGTCGGCGACGAACTCGAGGGCGGCCATCAGCCCGACCCCGCGCGCCTCCCCCACCATCGGGTGGTCGTCGAACGTCTCGTGGAGGCGCCGCTGGAGATAAGCGCCGGTGTCGCGGGCATTCGCCGTCAGGTCCTCGCGATCGACAATGTCCAGATTGGCGTTGGCGGCCGCAGCGCAGACCGGGTGTCCGGAATAGGTCCAGCCGTGGCCGAGCGGTCCGAGCTGATCGGCGCCGTCCTCCAGCACCTTCCAGACCTTCTCGCCCACGACGATGCCGGAGAGCGGCAGATAGGCCGAGGTGACCCCCTTGGCGATGGTGATCAGGTCGGGCTCGATGCCGTAGGTGTGCGACCCGAAATATTCTCCGGTGCGGCCGAAAGCCGTCACGACCTCGTCTGCGATCAGCAGGATGTCGTATCGCCTGAGGACGTTTTGGATGTCTTCCCAATAGCCGTCCGGCGGCGGGACGATGCCGCCGGTCCCGAGCACCGGCTCGCCGATGAAGGCGGCAACGGTCTCGGGCCCCTCCGCAAGGATGAGCTCCTCGAGCTCGCCGGCCAGACGGCGCGAGAAATCGCGCTCGCTCTCCCCCGCTTCGGCATGCCGCCAGAAATGCGGGCAGGCGGTATGCAGGACCCGCTCGAGCGGTAGGTCGAAGGCATTGTGGAAGGTGGCGAGGCCCGTGAGGCTGCCCGTCATGAGGCCGGAGCCGTGATACCCGCGCTGGCGGGAGATGATCTTCTTCTTCTCCGGTCGGCCCAGCACGTTGTTGTAGTACCAGACGAGTTTGATGTTGGTCTCGTTGGCGTCCGATCCGGAGAGCCCGTAATAGACCCGGCTCATGCCCATCCCGGCCTTGCGCACGATGCGTTCAGAGAGCCGGATGATCTGCTCGTTCGAGTGGCCGACATAGGCGTGGTAGTAAGCCAGCTCCTTCGCCTGCGCGTAGATCGCATCCGCGATCTCCTGCCGGCCGTAACCGACGTTCACGCAATAGAGGCCGGCGAAGGCGTCGAGGCTCTTCCTGCCGTCGCGGTCGACGACATAGACGCCTTCGCCGCCCGTCATGATGCGGTTCGGCGCCTCGCCGCGGGCGAACTGCCCGAGGTGCGTGGACGGATGAAAGACGTGGGCCCGGTCCAGGGTGGAGAGGTCGTTGGCGATGATGCGGTGTTCCATGTCGTTCCCCGTCACGCGGCCCGATAGGCGGCGCAGACATATTTCAGTTCGGTGTATTCGGCCGTGCCGTGGCGTCCGCCTTCGCGGCCGAGCCCCGATTGCTTGATCCCGCCGAACGGGATCGGATGGCCGGTC
>JACCSN010000785.1 GCA_013812985.1 Hyphomicrobiales bacterium
TTTTCGGAAGATCACCGACGGCCGCAGCGCCCGTTCCGAGACGTTGTTGGTCGGCGGCACATCGCGGCGGGTGATGAACACGAACAGCTTGTCGCGGCATTTGGCGATGCCTTTGCGGAGCTTGCGGCCGGCCGGAGTGTCCGGTTGCACGGTCAGCAAGCGGGTCAGGCGGCCATCGAGATCGCGGCCGTAGGCCACGAGCGTGGCATCGGTCAGCCGATCCCGTCGTCGGCCAATGGCGAGCGCCCGCTTCAAGAGGAACTTAAAGCCCGGCGCGAAGGTCTTGTCGCCGGCGTCGATGGCATAGCGGGCATCGCGCAACAGATGCGCCAGGCAGACTTGGTGCATGCGGCCGTGGCCGCTCTGGGCGGCGAGGCGATCGCTGATCCAGACTTGCGGTTTGACGCCGTTCAAGAAGTCGGTCGCCACCGCCGCGCCTCGGCTGGCCGCGATGCGGTGGCAAACGGCTGAGGCCGAAGCGAACACCCATTGCCAACAGGTGACGCCCTCGACGCGCGCCGAGGTCTCATCGCAGGCGATGACCGGTGCTGCCCGCACCTCGGCCTCGATGCGCACGGCTTCCGCCGCGAAGGGCTTGGCGGCGCGCGCCAGCATGTTGGCGATGGCGCCTTCGCTCAGCCGCAGCCCGAACAGGCCGTGGAAGAGTTCGACCAGGCGGGCGAAACTCACCATGTGGCGGGTGTGCAGATAGACCGCCAGCGCGACAATGCCGGGTCCGAACGGACTGCCGGGAGCCATGTCGGCGGGCGACGGGGCGACGACCCGCGCCCCGCAACACGGACACGCGCCACGGTGCAGGTTGACGCGGGTCGTGACCGGCTTGACCGGCGGCAGATCGATGTGATCGTAGGCATGCACATCGATCTGATCGGCAGCCGCGAGCCGATGCCCGCAGCCTGCGCAGGCCTCAGCAAGGACTTCGCGCACGTGGTCTGGATCGGAGCACAATTCACGGGCAACGCCGGGCCGGCCCGGACGCGGCTTCGGCGGCTGGTCCGGCCGGTTGGCCTTCTCTCCCCGGCTCGGCGGCAGCGAGGAGTTGTCCGGCGTCTTGGGCGGCACGCCAAGGCGCGCCTCCAGTTCGGCGATGCGGGCGTCGAGCCCGGCATTGCGCTCCACCAACAGGCGGTTCTGCTCGACGAGCCCCGAAATCAGCGCCATCAGCTCTTGCCGGCTCAGCGAATCAAGCGCCTCGGGAGTCATCCCGAGTTTGAATCAGCCCCTCAAACCGGCGTCAATGGCGCGCCTGCCATACCTTGAGGGCAAGGGGGGTGAGTAATTACGTGTTGACGCGACATCTCAGCTGCCAAATGACCCGAGCAAGCATCCCCATGTCCTCCAGGCGCTTGGCGGAAGAAGACCGCGCCAGGTCCGCGCTGACGCGCCTGACCGAGATCCGCGATGACGCGGAGATGTTCGAGCTGGCGCCCGTGTCGCTCTGGCTGGAGGATTTCGGCGCCGTCAAAGTGCTGTTCGAAGGATGGCGGAAGGAAGGTGTCATATCCCTACGGGATCACTTCCGCACGGATCCTGGCCGCGTCAAAATCTGCTCCGACCGGATTCGCCTCGTGAAGGTGAACCGCAAGACGCTGACCCTGTTCGAGGCCGACGATCTGACGCACTTGGCAACCAATCTCGGCAGCATTTTCCGCGATGACATGCTCACATCGCACATCGAGGAGCTTGCCCAGCTCTGGGAGGGGCGCACCGAGTTCTTCAGCCGCACCGTGAATTACACCCTGTCCGGCAAGCGGCTCGACATCCAGCTGAAGGGCAGCATCCTGCCGGGTTACGAGGAGAGCTGGGAGCGTATCCTGCTCGCAGTCGAGGATGTGACCGAACAGGAGACCGCGCGGCGGCGGCTCGCGGTCAGCGAGGATTATGCGCGTGGATTGTTCGAGCATTCTCCAGTCTCACTTTGGGTCGAGGATTTCAGCGCGGTGCGGCAGCTTCTCGACGAAGCACGCCAGCAGGGCATCAGCGACTTCCGTGTTTTCACAGACGTGCACCCTGAGTTCGTCGAACGCTGCATGAGCGAAATCCGCGTGCTCGACGTGAACCGGCACACGCTCGAACTTTTCGCCGCGCGCGACAAGCAGACGTTGCTTCAGCGCCTCGGCGAGGTTTTCCGCGACGACATGCGGCAGCACTTCCGCGAGCAGCTGATCGACCTGTCGCAGGGGAAGCTCTTCCAGCAGCGGGAAGTGATCAACTATTCGCTCGACGGCGCCGAGCTCAACCTGCACCTGCATTTCTCGGTGCTGCCCGGCTACGAACAGGACTGGTCGCTGGTACAGGTGGCGCTGACCGACATTACCGCGCGCAAGAAGGCCGAGTCTTATCTGGAATTCCTCGGCAAGCACGATGTCCTGACGAAGCTCTACAATCGCTCCTTCTATGTCGACGAGCTGAACCGGCTGGAACGCAAAGGCCCGCCGCCGGTCACCATCATCGTCGCTGACCTCAACGGTCTCAAAGCGGCGAACGACCAGCTTGGCCATGCCAGCGGCGACGCATTGCTGCGCCGGGCCGGCGAAGTGCTGATGAAATCGGTTGGGAAGCCTTGCACCGCGGCCCGCATCGGCGGCGACGAATTCGCGGTGCTGATGCCGGGAACGGACGAGCGCGGCGGCGGGGCCATGATGGAGAACATTCACAATCTGGTCGAAGTGAACAACCAGTTCTACGCTGGCGAGCTGCTGAGCCTGTCGCTGGGCGCCGCGACCAGCCAAACGGGAGAGCAGCTGGAAGCGGTCGTCAAGCGGGCGGACGCCCTGATGTACGAGGCGAAGCGCGCCTATTATGCGGCGGAAGGGCGCGAACGCCGGCTCGGACCCGAGACGGGCAGCGACAGCTAGACCCCTCCGGTCTGGCCTCGGTGGCGCAGGTAGTGATCGGCCAGGACCAGGGCGAGCATCGCCTCGCCGACGGGCACGGCGCGGATGCCGACGCAAGGGTCGTGCCGCCCCTTGGTGACGATCTCGGTCGCTTCGCCCGTCACGGTGATCGTCCGCCGAGGCGTCAGGATCGACGAGGTCGGCTTCACCGCGAAGCGCGCCACGATGTCCTGCCCGGTCGAGATCCCGCCGAGGATGCCGCCGGCGTGATTCGAGGAAAACCGCGGCCCGTCGTTTCCCATGGCGATCTCGTCGGCGTTCTCGATCCCGGTCAGCGCCGCCGCGGCGAAGCCCGCGCCGATCTCCACCCCCTTGACCGCGTTGATCGACATCAGCGCCGCCGCAATCTCGGAATCGAGCTTGCCGTAGATCGGCGCCCCCAGCCCCGCCGGCGCGCCCGACGCCACCACCTCGATCACCGCCCCGACCGAGTTCCCCGCCTTGCGCAGCGCGTCGAGATAGACCGCCCAGTCCGCCGCCGCCCCCGCGTCCGGGCACCAGAACGGATTTCGCGCCACCTCGTCCCAGTCCCAGGCCGCCCGGTCGATCCCCCTCGGCCCCATCGCCACCATCGCGCCGCGCACCGCCAGCCCCGGCGCCAGCGCGGCCAGAACCTTGCGCGCCACCGCGCCGGCCGCCACCCGCGCCGCCGTCTCG
>JACCSN010000797.1 GCA_013812985.1 Hyphomicrobiales bacterium
GCGTCGCTCATCGATGAGCGCACCGCGTCGGTCGGCGTCTGCGGGATGGGTTATGTCGGGCTGCCGCTCGCCATGGCCGCCTGGGACGCGGGCTTTTCGATCCTCGCCTTCGACACCGACCCGGAGAAGATCGCCCGCCTTTCCGCAGGCGAGCCGTATCTGAAGCACATCGCGCCCGACCAGCTCCGGGCCATGGCGGCCGACCGGCGCTTCGCCGCGACCGGCGATTTCGACCGTCTGGCCGACTGCGATGTGATCGCGATCTGCGTGCCGACGCCGCTTGGAGCGCACGGCGAGCCCGACCTCAGCTTCGTCGAGCGGACGTCGGAAGCGATCACCGAGCGGCTCCGGCCCGGACAGCTGGTGATCCTGGAATCGACGACCTATCCCGGCACCACGTCGGAGGTCCTGGCCCGGATCCTGGCGTCCAGCGGGCTCGAGCAGGATCGGGATTTCTTCGTCGCCTACTCGCCGGAGCGCGAGGATCCCGGCAACGCGGATTTCACCACGCGCCAGGCGCCAAAGATCGTCGGCGGCATGGGGACGGAAGCCGGCGATCTCGCCTGCGGCTTTTACGGGCAGTTCTTCGACCGCGTGGTGCCGGTCTCGTCCGCGGAGGTGGCGGAAGCGGCAAAAATCACCGAGAACATTTTCCGCGCCGTCAACATCGCCTTGGTGAACGAGCTCAAGGTCATCTACGACGCGATGGGGATCGACATCTGGGAGGTGATCGAGGCGGCCAAGACGAAGCCCTTCGGTTACATGCCGTTCTATCCGGGGCCGGGGCTGGGCGGGCACTGCATCCCGATCGACCCGTTCTACCTGACCTGGAAGGCGCGCGAATATGGCGTGCGCACCCGCTTCATCGAGCTGGCCGGCGAGATCAATTCCGGGATGCCGGACTACGTAGTCGAGCGCGCGGCGGAGGCGCTCGACCGCGCTTCCGGCAAGGGGCTGAGGCGATCGGAGATCCTGCTCATAGGTATGGCCTACAAGGCGAATGTCGAGGATATGCGGGGGAGCCCGGCGCTGGAGATCATGGAGCGCTTCGAGGCGCGCGGCGCGAATGTGGCGTATTTCGACCCGTGGGTTCCGGTGATCCCGAAGACGCGCGAGCACGGCCGGCTGGCCGGCAGGCGCTCCATCGAGCTATCCGCCGAGACGACCGCGCGCTTCGACCTGGTCGTGGTCGTCACCGACCACCGGGACGTGGACTATCGTCTTATCGCCGATCACGCGAAACTCATCGTCGATACGCGCAACGCGTTCGGCAGGATCGGGATCGCGCGCGAGCATATCAACAAGGCTTGAGTTCGGAGGCGGCTTTGGGCGGGATGCCGGCGCGATTGCGTTCACTCCTGGCGTCAGGATTGCCTCAGCTGATCGCCTCGGTGCGCGAGCGGAGCGGGTCGATCGACGCCGCCGTGCAAAACCGTGCGGTGGAGAGTCCTGCCGCCGGCGGAACTGTCGAGGAACAGCTTTCGCAGCTGCAAAAAGATGTCGCCTCGCTGCGGGCGCTGGTGATCGCGCAGAACGAGCACGCGCAGCGCAAGCTTCGGGCGAGCCTTTCCTCCGCGGTGAACCTGATCTCCCTGCTGCCGCATCTGAAGATCGACGGCGTGCTGCCGCCATTCTCGCATCTCGGCTGGGAGATCACCGGCGAGCTTGCCGCGTTCCTGTTTCACCTCATCAGGCGGCGTCGGCCGAAGCTGGTCTTCGAGCTCGGCAGCGGCAGCTCGACGATTCTGTTCGCCGCCGCGCTGCGCGCCAACGGTATGGGCCGGGTCATTTCGGTCGAGCACGATCCGGAGCACCGTCGGCGCACCGCTCAGTTCCTGCAGGACACCGAGCTGTCCGATTGGGCGGCCCTGGTCGAGACGCCGCTTGTGGAACAGCGCTTCGGCTCTCTCGATCTGCAATGGTACGACCTCGACCCGCTGCTTCGCGGCATGTCGGAGACGATCGACATCCTGTTCGTGGACGGGCCGCCGGGCCGCATTCAGCCGCTGAGCCGCTACCCGGCGCTCCCTGTCCTGAAGCCGCACCTTTCGGAGCAGGCGATCGTGCTGGTGGACGACGGGCGCCGCGACGACGAGATGCGGATGGTCGAGCTCTGGCGCGAGCTCGACATCTCCTTCGATGTCGAGCCGCTCAGCTTCCTGCCGCGCTCGCCGTTGCTCCTGACCGTGCCGGCAAACCCGAACTGGAT
>JACCSN010000809.1 GCA_013812985.1 Hyphomicrobiales bacterium
CAGTGGACGACGTCGCCCGACCGCAAATCCACCACCATCAGCCCGCAGCGCGGCTGAACCCCCTCCCGCTCCAGCCGGCTCTGCAAAGGCAGGCCCGCGAAGGTTCGGTTCTCGCGCGGCTCCGAGAGGCCAATCACCCCGTGCTGGCCGACAAACGCGAGGCCGCGGAGATAGCCCGGCAGGAAGGCGATCGGCTCGAACCGCCCCGCCGCCGGATCGACCCGGCCGAACTTGCCGGCGCCGGAATTCAGCACTAAAGCTGGCCGCCGTGGAGCCGCGGGGAATGCGGCATGGACAACCCGCCGCAGACGATCTTCCCGGACGCGATATCCACGACGATGCCGCCGTCCTCGCGGTGATCCCGCCAGCCGTCAGTCACGTCGCTCCGCCCCACCGCCGTCACGTAAGCCGGCGCCCCGTCCCGCATGGCGAGCCCGTTCAGATGGCAGCGGTCCTCCGCCGCCAGGCGCGACAGGAAGGGCGGCTTCCATAAGGCGGTGAAGGAATGCGTCTCGCTCACCCGCGCGAGGCAGCCGAACAGCGTGTTGACGAAGACGATCCGCCCGCGATCGTCGAAGGCCAGATCGTGCGCGTCGAGATCGCCGGTGAAATGCGCCAGCTGCGGGATGTACACCGCGTCGAAAGGCTCGGCCGCCGCCCCGCTCCCCGCCGCCCCATTCCCGGCAGCCCCGTCCCCCGGCGCCCGGTCCTCCGCCGCATCGACAAAGGTGATGATCTGGGTGAGCGCGGCGACGGCGAGCCCCATTGGCCGCTCCAGGTTGCGCTCGAAGATCGCCAGCCCCGCCCCCGCCGGCTTCGTCCCGAACATGAGGATCTTGCCCGACTGATAGGTGGTCACCGCCAGGCTCGCCCCGGTCGAGGCCAGCCAGGAGACGAACTGGCGCGACGTGGTCACCTCGAAGCGGGGGGCGCCCTCCGACTTGGCCTGGTCATTCATGGAAGCTCGGTCTCCGTCCGGGCCTTTGACATCAACATAGGCCGGGTCTGGAGCGGGCGGTAGCAGGATCGGAAACGTCGATGGACGCGTGAGGTGGCGCTTCACCCGGCGCAATCAAGATGACGAGCTCGTAACAGCACAATCGCACGGCGAGCAAAGAGGTATCAATAAAACTTAGTTTTGTGATCTTTAGCTGGTGCGGCGCGGCCGACGGCGACATCACCAATGGCAACCAAGCGTTCACGTTCCTCGGCACGGGCGCGTTCACGGGAGCCGGAGGCGAGGTGCGCTACATTTCCGGAAACGCGAGCGCGGTCGTCTCCGCCGACCTGGACGGGGACAAGGCGGCCGATTTCCAAGTTGTCCTTCGCGGCCTCAGGTTCTCAGCGACGCCGACTTCCTGCTCTAAGATCGTGGGGCGGCGACTGCCGCCCCTGCTTCGAGCATCCGGAGCGCGATTTACCGGTCCGCGCCCCGCTGCGATTCCGGGCGTTCGCCGCGGCGGCGGACTGGCTGGAGGAACGCCGGCATGCCCGTCTTCTGCGTCTCCGGCTCGGAGCCGGTTGCAGCGTTCCGCTGACCGGAAGGCTTGCCGCTCTTCGCCTGACCGCGGCCCGCCCGGCCACGAGTCGGGGGGCGCTTGGCGTCGCGGCTCGGCGCGCCAAAATGCCGCTCGCCTTGCCGCCGGCCCGGAGAAGCCCGATCCGCCGAGGCGCGTTCGCGCGGTCCCGCATCGGACGAAGCCGGGGCGCTGGCGGGAAGATTTCCCGGCAGCGGCGCCACCGGCAGGCTGACTCGCGTCAGCTTCTCGATGTCGCGGAGATAAGCCCGTTCCTCGCCGTTGCAGAAGGAGAGCGCGATCCCCGCGGCCCCGGCGCGCGCCGTCCGCCCGATGCGGTGGACGTAGCTCTCCGGCACGTTGGGGAGGTCGTAATTGACCACGTGGCTGACGCCCTCGACATGGATGCCGCGCGCCGCGATATCGGTGGCGACCAGAACGCGCGTCGCGCCCCCCTTGAAGGCGGCGAGCGCACGCTCGCGCTGCGCCTGGCTCTTGTTGCCGTGAATGGCCTGCGCCTCCACGCCCGCCCGCGTCAGGTTGCGGACGATTTTGTCCGCCCCGTGCTTGGTTCGCGCAAACACCAGCACGCGTTCCATCGCGGCGTCCGCGAGGACATGTTCCAGGAGCGGCTGCTTCTGCGCCGTCGGCACGAAGATCACGCTTTGCTCGACCCGCTCCACCGTCGTGGCGACAGGCGTCGCAGCGACCTGCACAGGGTCGGTGAGGAGCGAATCGGCAAGTTGAGAAATCGTCTTCGGCATGGTGGCGGAAAAGAACAAGGTCTGGCGCTGGGCCGGGATGAGCTTCACGATGCGCTTCAAGGGCACGACAAAGCCGAGGTCGAGCATCTGGTCAGCCTCGTCGACGACGAGAACTTCGACGCTGCCCAGCGAAAGCACCCGCTGCTCGATCAGATCGAGGAGCCGGCCGGGCGTCGCGACGAGCACGTCGACGCCGCGCTTCAGCGCGTCGACCTGCGGCCGCTGCGAGACGCCGCCAAAGACGACGGCGACCCTTACATTGAGGCCGGCGCCGTAGGTGCGGAAGCTCTGGGCGATCTGGCTCGCCAGCTCGCGGGTCGGCGATAGAACGAGAATGCGCGGGGCGCGCGGCGCCGCGGGAGCCTTGGCGGCGGCGAGCCTGTTGAGGATCGGCAGCGCGAAAGCGGCCGTCTTGCCGGTTCCCGTCTGCGCGATGCCGCAGAGGTCGCGGCCGGCGAGGATCGGCGGGATGGCTCTCGTCTGGATGGGGGTGGGGGCGGTGTAGCCCTCATTGGAGAGGGCGCGCAGAATTGGGGCCGTAAGGCCAAAATCGGAAAAAGCGGTCAAGTTAAACTTTCATATTCAAAGCACGGCTGGACGCGGTCCTCGCGCCTGCCAATGCGGGGCGGAAGACGACCCGCGTGATTTGGGCTGTCCAATGATAAGCGGATGAAGATCGCAGCCGGGCCCGTAGTGAGGGCTCTTTCACGCAGCCAGATCAGCGCGCCGAGAATCAGCGCCGCCGCTGGACTGCATATGGAGGGTACGGCGAACGAAGTCAACTGGAACTCGCACCGTCGTTCTTTCGTGAAAGCGCGAGCAGCTGTCCGTACGCGTCGCCGCCCGAGCTGGAAGACTTCGAACGTCGGAACCGTCGTAATGAACGCAGGCGCCGACCTGGAAATGGCGGCCCGGGCGAACCAAGTCGCCCTGCTCGCGTTCACGCCCCATGCACACCATTTTGGAAGTCCTTCGCGCGCTTGAACGCCTCGAAGTGGATGCGGAACTCAGGCTGGCGGCGGCGCGTCGCCACCCAGCTGCAAAGTTCGCCGCTGGGGCTTCGCAGCTATCGGATCAACTGCCGATGACAGCTGTTTCCGCGGTGGCGCTTGGATTGGGAGGGATTTCCGGAAATCAGCGGCTGACGGAAGCCGGCGCTCGAATGCTCGTCGCGATCGCCGCCACGACCGCCCTGAAGTCCACAGTGGAGCGGCTCGTCACGCGGACGCGGCCGAACGCTGTCCTTGACGGCCGGCGCTACAGGTGCAAGCTCGGCGGTTCGGATGAGAAAGCGGACAAGGCTTTCCCATCAGGGCATACGGCCAACGCGGTCGCCGCGGCGCGTGTGCTTGGCAGGGTTTATCCGGAGGCCGCCGGCTTGTTCTGGGCCGCGGCGCTGCTTGTGGCATTCGCCCAGCTCCCCTCCGGGGCGCATTACCCGAGCGATCTGCTGGCCGGCGCGCTCGTCGGTTTGGCGGGAGAGGCCGCCTCCGGCCACCTCGTTGCGGAAGTCATGGCGATGTTGCCGCCGCCTGTCAGGCGTTGAGGGGTAAAAGCGGCTTCAACACTGGGCTATTCTCCCGCGCCGTTTCGAAGCGGCCGGTTCTTTCGCCCGCTCCGCCACGCGTCATAGGACCGCCAGGCGAACTCGATCGGGGCGTCGGTGGGATCGGCGGCATGCAGTCCGGAGCCGTTCGCGCTCCAACCATTCGTTGCGGCGGGCGCCTGGGCGACGCTGCCGCTTCGACGGCTTGCCAAAGCAGCACCACCCGCATCGCCAGTCACATTGCTAGTCTGCGCGTGCTCTTCCTCGTCGCGGATCGCCTCGTCAATCGCCTGGATCGCGCTTTGAACGTCGCTCAGCCGCCGCTCATGGCCCGCGGGACAGTCGAACCGCAAGCTATCGGCGACGCGTTGCCGCCGCGCTTCCACGTAAAGCGCCCGCAGCGCCCGCAGGCTTTCGATGTGATCATTCGTCATATCCGCCCTCACCCAACGCACGGCCGGCCACCGGAACATCGAGGATTATTGCGGCTGGTTTGGTTTACGAAAGGTTAGAACGCTCATCCGGATTTTCCATGATTGCATACGGGGCTTGCAGGTGAGCCTCCGGGGCGCCGCCATTCAGGCGAATGGGACGCCGCCATCAGCTTTCCCAGCGGTCGACGAAGACTTTCTTGCACGCGCTGCGATGGCGATTCGCAGCTGCTCGCGGATTCAGGGTTCCTTGAGAATGGGATAGGAACAGGGACTCGTGGTTAAGCGTGTTCCAATATGGATTGAAATCCGCGGCCAATCTACACCATCGGGTCAACGCGATGTCAGCTTGGGTTTCTTGGGTGGCGGAGGCGAAGAAGCGCGGCTAGCCTTCATCACCTGCCAGGGAGAGCGAAATGCTGAAATGGCTGAAACGAGGGCTACTTTCTTCCTTGTTCGCTGTCGCGGTAAGCGGCACGGGCTGGGCGATCGATCCGGTCGATACGAGCCAGCTTGTGAACGCGGTCACCGCCGAGAAGATCCGAGTGCATCTCTGCAAGCTACAGGAGATTGCCGACCGGCGAGGCGGGAACCGGGTCTCCGGCAGCCTTGGCCACCGGGACTCCGTCAAATATGTCACGAACAGGCTGATCAACGCCGGCTACTCGGTCCAAGTGCAGCAATTCCCGTTCGTGATCTTTCGCGAAAACGCGCCGCCCGGCCTTGTGCGCACGGCCCCGGGCAATCGCGTCTACGAGACCGAACGCGACTTCACCACGATGGAATTTTCCGGCAGCGGTGACGTGACGGGGCAACTCGCGCTTGCCCGCCGCATCGTCCTGCCGCCCGGCGATGAGCCTAGCACGTCGGACAGCGGCTGCCGCCCGGAGGACTTCGACAACGTGGCCGGCAAGATCGTCCTGATCCAGCGCGGCACCTGCACCTTCGAGGAAAAGGCGAATTTCGCCGCCGCGGCCGGTGCCGTGGGAGTCGTCATCTTCAACGAGGGCCAGCCGGGCCGCACCGAGGTTTTGGGCGGCACGCTTGGGAACCCCGTCCCGATTCCCGTCGTCGGTACCACATTCGCGCTCGGCAATGATCTCTACGAGCGCGTCAGATCGCGCGTTCGCGTCGAACTGATCCTCACCATCGATTCGGCGAACGAGCGAATCACTTCGACGAATGTGATCGCCAAGCGCGCAGGAGAAGTGGACAATCGGGTCCTTATCGCCGGCGGGCACCTCGATTCCGTCGAGGAGGGTCCCGGCATCCAGGATAACGGCACCGGCACGGCGGCGCTGCTGACCATCGCCGAAGAGTTCGCCAAGATGAACGTCCGGCCCCGAAACTCCATCCGCTTCGCCTTCTGGGGCGGCGAGGAGCAGGGTCTCAAAGGCTCGACCCATTACGTGACCAAGTTGAGCGAGCGCGAATTGAGCAGGATCGCTCTCAATCTCAACTTCGACATGATCGGCTCGCCGAACTACGTCCGCTTCGTCTATGACGGCAACGGCACGATCGGACCCGCAGGCCCGCCGGGATCGGATGTGATCGAGGACGTGTTCGTCGAATACTTCGATCCGCTCGGGCTGGCGAGCGAGCCGACCGAGTTCGATGGGCGGTCCGATTACCAGGCCTTCATCAATGCCGGCATTCCAGCCGGCGGCCTCTTCACCGGCGCGGAGGAAATCAAGACCGCCGAGCAGGCGCGGATCTATGGCGGCAGGGCGGGAGTCGCCTACGATCCGTGCTACCACGAGGCCTGCGACGACATCGACAACCCGAGCAACCGCGCGCTGAATGAAATAGCCAAGGCTGCGGCTCATGCGATCGTGACGTTCGCGCAGACGCGGGAAGACATTTCGCCCGCGCGGGTTGCCCAAAGGATCGGCGCCGGCGCCAGCGTCACGGTGGACTACTTCGGCCCGCATCTTGTGCGCTGACCCCGGCGCAGCCGACGCGAAAAGCGACGATCCCTGACGCACAGGGACCAATCAAGCGGCCCCCGTCCAAAAGATTGGGGCCGCCTTCATGCACCGCTTGAGTTCTTTGACAGTCCTGATCTGCTCTTTTCCAAAGCGCAAAGATTGTGACGCGGCTGCCTCGCGCCTGCCCGGCAGGGAGGAAAAATGCTCAACGAATGGGATGCTGTCTGGGACCTGCATGAGGACGAATGCCCGTGCGACGTTCATTTCGTGGAGTTCCTCGAGGCGGAAGGAAGGGCAAACGCCTCGATCTTCCACTTCGGGACCGGAGCCCACCATCATGTCGGAATCCGCAACGCTCAGAACGGCAGCGGCAACGCGGTCCTCGGCATCACAGCCTCGCGCGGCGAGCTCGACGCCTATGTCAAGCTGGCGCTGGAGAGGCCGGAGATCTCCCGTTCCTACAAGGTGTGGTTTGGCGACATCTACATCCTGGAGGAGCGGCTCTTGCCGGAGTTCGATGTGGTCACGCTGTTCCACCTCTGCGAGTTCCGCGGCGAGAAGAACGATGCTTACGGTGCGCTGACGGACCTGGATCTCGCGCGCTTGATGATCCGCAAGCTTCGGCCTGGCGGATGGCTGCTCTTCTACACGGGATCGATGGCGTTCGAGGCGACGCGGGCCGTCATCGCGGAACTCGAGGCGCGCGGGCTCGTGGAACCGGCCGGCGCCTATAAGACGCTTCTGCTTTACCGGAAACCGGACATCGCCAAGGTCGCGCCCAGCTTGTGACCTGGCCGCGTCACGACCAGGATAGTCCCCCGCGTCGGGCGTGTTGGTTCAACCGCGGTCCGGCCTGGATCAGCGTTTCTTCAGCTTCTCCGCGGCCTCGTCGAGCTTTTCGCGGTTGTCGCCGATCTGCCGGATCAGCCGGCTGGCCTGATCGTTGGAGATGCCATGCTTCCTGGCGAGCTCGTCGACCTCGTATCCCTTGCCGCCGCTGACGTGCCTGCGGTCAGGCCCGCCACGCTTGCTCGATCGTTCGTCCTGCAAGTGCGTCTCCTCGACAGCTCGACACGCCCGCCAGCTGTCCACGCTTGGCGCGGCCTTGGCCGGTCCAGGCCGGCTCTTCGGGCCCGGCCGCGCCCGAATGCGCGCGGCCATGGTGAGCCCTGTGGGGATCGAACCCACGACCTACTGATTATAAAGTCACATTTAAGGGCATTTCATTGGCGCCGAAGTAACCCCGCAAGGCGGTAAGCGATGGCACGTTGCAAAGGGCATCTTGATTTCGACACTGGACGCCCGGCTGCATACCGGCGAGTTGAAATTCTCTGACGCGCTCGCCGATGCCGATGCGATGTCTGAGGAGCTGCGCGACTTCCGACGCAAGGTGAGTGACGCCGGGAGGTCCACCTACGCCGCGCGGGTCGGGCGCCATGATGATTTGGTGCTGGCCGTCGCCATTGCCGTTTGGTGGGCCGCGTGGCCGCGGCGCAGTAGCACGGAAGTTAGCCGGGTGCGGGGGCTCATCTGATGCCCGACATCGGCGCGAGCGTGACTGCAGCGGGCTTCGGTCCTGGCTTCATCACCGATATTGCCTTGTCAGTCCTCGTAAGTGGTGCTTCACTCCAAACGCTTTGAATTTGGCAGGGCAACATGAAACGGTTGTTGATCGCGGTTGGACTGCTTGTTTTGTCGAGCTCAGCGGGCCTTGCAGAGGACATGACAGGGGCTGAACTCACGGCGCTGCTTGGGGGCGGCAAGACGGTAATGCTCGGCGGACCCGGCGAAGGTTACAAAGGGCAGCTTACTTTGAGCGCTGACGGGACCGGGAAGGGCAATGCTACGACCGACAAAGGAGACAAAATCAGTTTGAGCGGTAAGTGGCGGATCAAGGGGGACAAGTTCTGTCGGACGTGGAAGGGAATGGATAAGAAGGAGGTCTGCGAGACTTGGCAGAAAGACGGCCCGACAAAGGCTGTAATCATGGTCGACGGCAAGAAGTTGGGCGTAAACCACTGGTAGTGCGAAAGCCCGGTCATCGTGACCGTGGCGCGGGCTCGGGCCGCGCTCAATCCATGAAACTGAGCCCTACGATGCCCGTCTTGGCCGCCAGAGCCTTCCGACCCCGATGTGTTTTGTCAGCGCTGCCTTGCCGGAAACGGCCAAAGTTACATTTGAGGATGGCTCTAAAAACCTCGCGGACGAAACCTGATTTGAATGGTGCTCGGGATTGTTCGACCCCGCCAAATGGCCGAAACGCCGTCACCCTCACCGATCTGGTTGAGAATGGCACCGAGTTAGGCGTTCACTGCATTAAGTGCGCGAGGTTCGCCGTGATGGACCCGGCCGAGCTGGGGATCGATATGGCCACCCCCGTCCCTGCCCTTGGCGGCCGGTTCAGGTGCTCCCGCTGCGGATCCAAGGAGACGGAGGCCCGGCCCCACTACAAGCGGGAATAATGGGGGCTCAGACCCTATAGGGACCGAAGAACAGATCGCCCATGGCCTTGCGGCTACGTAGCGTGAGGAGACGCTGGCGCTGATGCTCTGGCTGATCATGGAGCATATGGCAGCGCTGACATAGAGCTTTGAGGTTCCGAGGCCGATTGTCCGCC